>JAJXXI010000188.1 GCA_021781185.1 bacterium | reverse complement strand
GACTTGTCAAAAATCCGGCGCGTCAGCGACGTGACCAGCACCGGCTTGGCACCGATGGCCCGCGCCTCGTCCACGTAACGCTTCATGTTTTGATAATACGTCGTGTTCGGATCGGTTTCACGTTCCGCCCCTTGCCAGGCTCGTCGTTATGGCCGAACTGGATCAGGTAATAATCTCCCTTCAATGCCAGTGCCTTCGTCCAGCGGCCCTCGGCCATGAAGCTTTTGGAACTGCGCCCGTTGGCGGCGGTGTTGATGCATTGGACGTTGCCGGTCAGGAATTGTTTGAAGCCGTAACCCCAGCCGCCGCCGTCGTTGACGGTCGAATCGCCCACCAGCACGATGCGGATTTTCGGTTGGTCCGCCGGCACGACAGTTTGGGCGGAAACAGTAAATATGCCGGCAGCCAGGACCACCGGGGCTGCGAGCGCGAGCAATTTAAATTTCATGGTTAAGCGAATGGACTGTTTTAATTCACCGAAGGTTTCCAATGATCCGCTCCGCCCAGAATATGTTCGATCGTGAAGATTTCCGCCTGCGCATCGGTCAACTGGTGCGCCCATTTGAACCGGGCCGCCGGATTCGCGCCCGGTCCGGTGCTGTCATATTCGGAAAAACGCGCCGTCAGCTCGTTCTCCGGATTTCTCCAGTTGTTCCAGCCTTCAGGTTTGATGTGCGCCCCCAGCTCGCAATGGAGATACGTCACGCTCGCATAAGGCCGCCACGGCCGGCCGAGGTCGGCCATCGGCGGGCTGTTCGTGTTGGCCGGGATTCCCGCCGGGCTGATCCACGGATGCGGATCGCCCGTCAACCGGCAATGCATAAACACCAGACCGAACGGACGATCTTTCGGCGTGTCGGCGGCGGTGACGTGGCCGCCGTTCTTGCTGTGAATTTCGCAATGATCAAAAATCGCCGTGGCGGAACCGTAAATGAAATCCACGCGGCCTTCGACGTAACAGTTCGTGAAATAATAACGGCCGTTGTTGACCAGCAACGTGTCCTGCCAGCCGAGAAACCGGCAGTGATTGAACACCTCGCGGTCGCCATCCGCCCGCATGGCCAGCGCCTGGCCGTGATCGCCGGAGGTGTTTTGAAACGTGATGTTCTCCGCATGAAAATCATCGCCCAGCACCACCACGCTGGCGTTGTTGAACCGCGCCTTCCCGCCATCCGGCGCCGGTTCGTTCTGATTGAGCGAACCGGTCAAAATGGTGTTGTCAGTCTCTTCACCAATCAACGTGAGATGCCGCTTCGCCGGCGGCACGATGAACTGACCCTGGTAAGTTCCCGGCTTGATGAGAATGCGGAAGGTTTTGGTGCCATTATCCGGTGCCGCGTCAATCGCATCCTGTAAATTGGTGCAGGTGCCGGAACCGTCGAAAGCCACCACGGCATCATATCTTGCGTCACCCGACTCGGGATCGGCGTTCAGCGGCTCAGCGAGCAGCACCGGCGCGAGCGCCGGCACCGCCTGGCGAAGCGCGTCCACGACGAGGCGCGCAAACATGACGTGGCCGGGCCCACGAAGATGGGTGTTATCATAGGTGTTCGTGCCATCCACCGTTTTGATCGGACTGAACCGCTCCAGGCATTTTTGCTTGCCGAGCGATTCACAGAGTTCTTTCGCCCGGTCGTGCAGATCCACCAGCGGAACATGTTTCTCGGCGGCGATCTTGCGGACCTCCCCGGCATAAGGGGCGAGGCTGGACTTGATCACGTTGGTGCTGCCTTTTTCCCACTGCCGGCGCACCAGCGGCGTCACGAGAATGGGCGTGGCACCGATGGCCCGGGTGTCATCCACATATTGCTTCATGTTGGCGACAAACGTGGCCATGTCCGTGGACCGGCCCGGCTTGCCCGGCTCGTTGTTGTGGCCAAACTGGATCAGGTAATAATCGCCCTTGAGCGCGAGGGCGTTCGTCCAGCGGCCTTCCTTCATGTAACTCATGGAACTGCGTCCGCCGCGCGAAGCATTGATGAGTTCCGCCTTGCCGGGAACCAGAAACTGCTTGAACCCGAGCCCCCAGCCGGCGCTGTCGGTCATTGTCGAATCGCCGATGAGGACGATCTTGATCGGAGCCCCATTGGTGGTTTCCGCCGCCAATGCGGCCAGGCTCAACTGACAAATCATGACGGCCAAGAGAAGTGATGTTCTTTTCATTTTACGGTTACGGATTCATGCAACGCAAACGCCTTCAAATTCCCGACAACCCGGGCCGGTCGGCCCGAACAATTCATGCCGGCGGAAAATCAAAGCCGCAGTGGATCAGGGATCGCAAAGGCGAATTTAGTCGAAGATTACCGTCCGTCACCTGCGAATTCGTGCAAATGACATTGAAAAAAGCACACCTCGCCGTTGACCGCTGCCAGCAGTGAAACCCTGCCCGGTTCACCAGCCACCGAAATGGTCGTTGCGGGCTGAAGATGTTTTGACCGTGTTTAGAAGCGATATTGCAGGCTAGTGTAAACCAGGTGCGAATCGTAGTTGAAATTGCCGCCGGAGGCGAAATCCTGATAGCGGGTGAAGGCGTATTTCACATTCCAGCGCAGGTTTTGCGTGATGCGGCGGGTGAACGTGGCCGTGACACTCTGCTGCTGCTGGTCGCTGCCCAGCGGCACGCCGTCAACGAGGCCATTCTGGCTGTTGGCCGCGCGATAATAGTAGTAGCCGAGGTTCAAATCCGTCTTGTCATCCAGCACAAAATCGGAGTTGAAATTCACCGTCCAATAGTTGTTCTGCGCGTTGAGAATGGATTGCGTGTAGCTGGAGGCCGGCGTCTCGGTGGTGCTGAGAACATAGTTGAAACCGGCCTGCAAGCCGAGCCAGTTCAGCGGCGTCCAGCTCGCATTCTGGCCGATGATGTGGGAGTGCATTCGCGAGGCGTCCACCTGGCTTAAACCCGACGCTCCGGCCGGCTCGGTGCTGATGGTGGAATACTGATACTCGTAACGGCTCACCAGCATGACCCGGCTTAAGGGGTGCAGCGTCAGACGCGTGCTGCCATCCCACGTTTGAAATCCCTGATACACGATGAAGCCCGGATAGGCGCTGCCTGAAGTGTTATTATCCGGAGTGTTGTCCTGCGTGTTGTTGTAATCGTAGGTGTTGTTCTTGTAATAGCCCCCCACATCCAGACTGGCCTGCGGCAGCGGATACCACCGGGCGTTGATGAAATATTTTTGAAACAGCCGGGAATCATCCGTGGCGAACTGCACCGGCGTCTGGCCGATGCCGTTGACCTGGGTAAGACCGCCGCTTTCATGCAGACTGCCCTGACCTTCCATCCATTGCCCCCCCGCGCTGTAAACCCAGTTGGTGATGCCGGTGTAGCGCAGCTCCAGGCGTTCCGTCACATCCAGAGTTTCGCGCCCGCTGTTGTCGTTGAAAGCCTGCGGCTGAAAGTCATACAAGGTGCCGTTGCCGGAGGAATTGGCGTCCCAGTTCTCGTCTTGAATGCGAACGGAAGGAATGATCTTGAATGTCTTCGTCGGCATGTAAAGCAGGTTGACGTTCGCTACATACTCGTTTTTGTGGGCACCGCCGTTGAGGCTGGTATAGCCATAATCCAGCGACTGGTAGGTGGGCGAATACACCACGTCAAAATCGT
>JAJXXI010000427.1 GCA_021781185.1 bacterium | reverse complement strand
CGGCAAAGGATTCCGCGCTCCGGTCCTTGAGCCAGGAGAGTGCCCGCTATGTGTTCAGCGATTTCTCCACCATTAATGGCGAGCTTTACGGCTGCCTGTTTGGCTTCACTTCCAGCGCCACAGTGCCCTGTGTCTTTCAAACTTCGCATCCATCCCCGCCCCCGGCGTCCGATGGCAGCCTGGTTTCCCAGGCAGAGCAGGCGTTTCATAAAGGCGACCTGACCAAAGCCGAATCCCTGGCGGGCCTGGCGCTGAAACAAAACACCAACGACGTCATGGCCGGATACGTGATGCGCGTCATTGAGCGGGAAAAGAAACTATCGGGAAACCCCGCGCACTAAAGTGCCTGCAAGCGGAAAATCATAATCTCTGTATTCCTTGGCGGTGGAAGAAAAAGCGGCGGGAGCCTGACCTACAACACAATCCCCTCGCGGGCGAGCAGGCGGCGTTTCCAGTTCAAGCCGCCCGAGAAACCACCCAGCCGGCCGCCGGCGGCAAGCACCCGGTGGCAGGGCACGAGGACGGGAACCGGATTGGCCCCGCAGGCACCGCCCACCGCGCGCACGGCGGCCGGCTTGCCGATATTTTCCGCCAACTGACCGTAACTGCGCGTTTCGCCGCAGGGAATCTTCAGCATTTCCCGCCACACGGATTGTTGAAAATCCGTCTTGCCAGACCAGTCGAGCGGCGGCAGCTTTTTCGGGACGCGACCGGCCAGGGCCTTTTTCAGGACCGCTTCCGTGAGGCGATGCCAGCCACGGATTGGGGCGGGGATTTTACTCCCGACGGCGGACGGGCTGGCCAGCAGGCGATCTCTGCCCGCACGCCGCATTTTTGGAAAATCGAGTGCCGCCAAACCGTTTTCAGAATAATGCGCCGTAAAGATGCCGTCATCCGTGACGACGGGCAAAACCACCAGTGAGCGGGCGGAACTTGTTTTCATGACGATTTTTTACCACGAATGGACACAGATAAACACTCATAAAAGAAGGGAGGTTTTCTCAAAACCTCGTGGCAGCCGAGGTAACGAGGCTCAAACTTCAAGCATTTCAAAGAATATGGAGCCTTCTTACGTCGGCTGCTGCAGTTTTGAAAGAAACTCAGGAAAAATGCTTCCGGGGATCAATAATTACCGGTGGCACCGGCCTCCGGCTGGTTCGTTTCGGGCGTCGTGCCCGGAACTGCGGGGGGGCATCACGCTCGAAGGCCATGGCTTTAACGCGGCAACCGTCCGCTCGAAATCCGGCGCAACGTCTGTTTCACTCATTTATTTGATGACCTGAAGCCTCGGTATCTCTCATTTCCGATACCGCGCGGCACCCGTGTCTGCTGGTTCGCTCCCGTTCAGTGCCGCGGCAGCAGGACGTAGAACAGGCCAAACAGAATAATGGTGACGATGACGACGAGCCAGATGAAGCGATTGCGCGCCACGCGTTTTTCGTAGCGCAGCGGGCGCAGGCCGTGAACGCCGCCGGCGGCGAGGTAGTTGACCAAGCGCGGATTGCTCGTGGTGGGGCCGCGCAAATGATTGCGCAGGCGGCCCCACAAGGCGGGAAGATCGTATTTCCGCACGCCCAGTTCATTGAACATCTCGGGTGCCTCGACGCGCGGAGCGAGGCTGGCACGGTTCACCTCCTCAAACACCGGGTCGGCCGCCGGGGGCGGCGGGGCGGGCACCGGTTTTTCCGCAGGGCGGGCACTGGCTGCCCCGCCCGGCGTGGCGGTGGAACGATACTTGGGCCCGGACGGACGGGCCAACTGCGTATCCAGCTTTTTGATCTCCGCCTCCAGCGCGGCGATCTCCGCATTGAGCGAGCGCGCCTTGTCGGAAATCAGATCGGGCTTTCGTTTTGACAAACCCATGCGGCCTCACTTTCGCAACAGAATGGCGAGGAACACCCCGAGCGCCACCAGTGCCACGAGCAACAGCGGCCAGGTGAAGGCCAGGCCCATTTTGCAAAGCTGGCGGAAGTCCAGTTGAGCGAGCGACGGCGCGGCGGGCGCGGCGGTGGCGGCTTTTTCGGCGGCAGCAGCGGGACGGTTTTCACCGGCCAGAACCGGCAGCTTGAGCCGGGCGGAATTCCATTCCATCCGCGCATTTTCAATGGCGGTGAGGGCGCGGGTCAGCTCGATCTGGAAATTTTCCTTGGTCCACGCCTCGTCGCGAATGTCCTGAATCTTGATGACCGCGTCGCGAAAATCAGCGGCGGTCTTGGCCATCAGTTCGCAGTCGCGGCGGGCGGCAAACTCGGCCTCCTCCAGCAAACCGAGACCGCGCGTAAGCTGCTGGAGCATTTCCTGGCGGCCAGTCTGAAATTCGGTCTGGCGACGACGCAGTTCCTCGAGGCCGGCGCGCTCGCGCTCCAGCTCCTCCTGAGCACGCTTGAGCTCAACGAGCTTCTGCTGGGCCTCGACGACCTTGCGGTCCACATCCGCCCGGGACGGGGCGTGGCGCGGGCCGTTGGCGGACGCAGCGGACGCGGCTTCCGGCGATTTCTGGGAAAGGAAATCGGTGTCAATAAATTCGGTGGAATCGTATTCGCCAGCCATGCGGCGAATCTAACCATGAACTGGGTTTGAGTAAAGCGGAGACCGGAAGACACTGAACCGGCACAGATTTCAATCACAATGGACATGGCTATCTGCCGACGTTCCAGAAGGGAGCCTATCTCTTCCTCTACCTGCTGCTGGATGAATGGTCCCGCAAAGCCCTCCAGTGGCGCATGGCCTGGCACCAGACCGCCGAGGAGTCCCGCTGGCTGCTGGAGGGTGGCCTGACCGATCAAAACGCCCGAGGATCAGCGGCCCGAAATCATCAATGATCGCGGCCGCCAGATGAAAGCCAAACCCATCCAGCGCCTGTGTGAAGATCACGGGATGCCCCAGTGGTTTGCCCGCCCCCGCACCCCCAATGACAATCCGTTCATCGAATCGGCCTTCAGCACCGTCAAACGCGCCCCGGCGTATCCGGGATGTTTCCTGGATGACGCTGAAGCCCGCGAATACTACAGTCGTTACTTTATCTGGTATGACACCGAGCATTACCATTCCGGCATCGACTACGTCACCCCGCAACAAGCCCCTGACGGCCTGCGGCCCGACATTGTCGAGCAACGACGCGTCAAGAAACTTGCCCAGCGCCGCCGGCGCCGGGAAGAAAACCAAAAGCAGAAAACCGGCCCACAAGAACCAAACCAAACAACAACAACGCCCGCCCACCTTGTAGCGTTATTAAACCGCGCTTGAGGTCATTGATTCAAAAACGCGTCGGTCGGCATGGAACTGCTTGAGGCGGAGCACGGCGGTAGTTTCCGCGAATTGGTAGCGGAGCGCTGCGCCCAGGTTCACGGCTTGAGGCTTCTTCGATTTTGCAGACACGCGAGCGGAGTGGTAGAAAAGAAAGCGAAGACCTATGCCACGAACACACCATCCCTATGATGCCACCTTTCGCCAACAGGCGGTGGATCTGGCCCAGACCAGCGGGAAACCTTATCGCGACGTTGCTCGTGATTTGGGTGTCGGCGTCGACACCCTGCGGGCCTGGCGGCGCCAGCAAGAAAACCGGCCGGATCCTGAGCCAACTGCCCCCGCTGGCAAGCCCAGCGAACTGG
>JAJXXI010000180.1 GCA_021781185.1 bacterium | reverse complement strand
GGTAAACCGGCATGGTGCTGACCAGCGTCTTGCCTTCGCCCGTGGCCATTTCCGCAATCTGGCCGTTGTGCAAGGCGTATCCGCCGATGAGCTGGACATCAAAAGGAATCATTTCCCAGCGGATGGAATGCTCGCGGATGACCACGTCCTGCCCGCACAGGCGGCGGCAGGCGTTTTTCACGACGGCAAAGGCTTCGGGCAGGATCTCGTCCAGCTTCGCCGCAAGTTCGGCCTTGTCCTCGATCTTGGCAAGCAGCTCCTTCCAGGCGGCGGTCTTGGCGCGCAATTCATCGTCGGAGAGCTTTTGGAGGCCCGCCTCGATCTCATTGATACGGGCGACCACCGGACGAATTTTCTTCACGTCGCGGTCGTTCTTGGAGCCAAAAATCGCTTTGAACAGATTCACAATTTTCTTTCAGTATTCTGGTTAAAAATGAACGAATACGCTACGCGACGAAGCGCGCAGCGTCAAAGCGAAACACGAGGGGATAAAAGCAGCCCGGCAAAGGAAGTTGCCGGTGACAAACTGACAACGGGCGTTTAAGTGGTGACGCTCACCGGCCGGGGGCGCGGCGGAGTCGCCCGGCGAATCACGAGCTCGGCGCGGCGGACATTTTCAGCAATCAACAACAGGTCCGGGCGCAGCGCCAGGTTTTCGCCGTGCTTGATGATGACCCGCTCAGCGTAACCGCGGATGATCGTGAGGATGTTGTTCAACTCATGCGCCACTTCGCGGCTGATCTGCTTCTGTTGTTCAGCTTGCGGATCATCCTGATGCAGGCCCGCCAGAGCCGCCGGTTCAAGTGTCGGCGTCATTTTCAGGTAGATGTTGTCCAGAGATGACATCCGTTTGCTTCAAGCAAAAGTCACGCCAAGTCAATTCCCCCCAAATAAACCGGCATACCAAGACGAAAGCCCACCAAATTGACACCGACCGGCCAAAAGCTGGACAGAAATTAGCCGCTGGATTCCTGGGCCGAAATCGCTAAACTGCGCCTTCCAAATCGCATGAATCTGGCGCTCGAATCCATCGGCCTCATCGCCGGCAGCCGCACGCTGCCGCTGGAATTCGCGCGTCTGGCCCGCGCCGCCGGGGTGCGGCGCATCGTCTGCACCGCCGTCGAAGGCGAAACCGATCCCGCGCTCGCCGCGCTCGTGGACGACATGGTCTGGCTGAATGTGGGGCAGCTCAGCAAGATGATTTCCACCTTCACCAGCCGGGGCGTGAAACAGTGCGTCATGGCCGGCCAGGTGGCCCCGAAAAACCTGTTTGATCTCCGCCCCGATCTCCGCGCGATGGGTGTGCTGCTGCGGTTGAAGGAAAAAAACGCCCACACGATTTTCGGCGCGATTGCCGACGAATTGAAAAAGGATGGCGTGGAACTCGTTGAAGCCACGCCCTGGCTTGCGCCGCTCATGCCGCAAACCGGCTTTGAACTCGGCCCGAAGCTTTCCGCCGCCCAGAAAGCGGATGTGGCCTTCGGTTTTCGCATCGCCAAGGAGGTGTCCCGCTTGGAGATCGGCCAGCTCGCCGTCGTCAAGGACGGAACCGTGCTGGCAGTGGAAGGCTTTGAAGGAACGGATAAATGCCTCGCGCGAGGCGGCGAACTTGCCGGCAAAAACGGCGGGGCGGTCGCCGTCAAGGTTGCCAAGCTGGATCACGACATGCGTTTTGACATCCCCTGCATCGGCGCCAACACCTTCGAAACCTGCGCCGCCGCCAATATTTCCGTGCTCGCCTTGGAATCCGGCAAATCGCTCCTCCTCGAACGCGAGACTTGCGGGGAACTCGCGAAGAAAAACAAAATATCCGTCACGACGGTTGCTTAACCCCAGAACCCAGACGCCATCCTCCCAATTACTTATGTTAACGTCCCACGAACTCTTCGGTTTTATGTCGCCCACGCTGGCCAACGACATCCTTGGTTTCACGTTTGAAACCGACAAGCCGGCCTACAAGGCCACGCTGGCCGCCGTGGCGCAGGCCAAACACGTCCGCCCGGTCTTTCTGGAACGCCAGCCGCGTGAGGCGCGCCACACCGCGATGCTCGCCGCGCTGGCCAAGCCCAATCTCGAACCCGCCGCCGGCGCCCTGCTCCGCGTGTGGCTCGTGAAAAAGCACGTCGCCATGCTCGTGGATTTCATGAACGCCCTCGGCATCCCGCACGAAAACGGCGCGGTGGACGATCTGCCGAAAACGATGGACGACGAGAAGCTCAAAACCGCCGTCGAAGTGCTGCTCGGCAAATATCCCCATGAAGCCGTGGCGGTGTATCTCAACGCGTTCAACGAAATGAACGCCGCCGGCTGGGCCAACCTGCAAACCATGCTGGAGTCGGATCCGCGCCTGCAGCTCGGCAACGCCGCCTGATTGTGGCCGAGCCACGCGCATTGCCCGGCTTCGCGCACTGGAAAACCGCCGCCTGTGAACCGCTCACCGGCGACGCCTCGGCCCGGAAATATTTCCGCCTGCGCACGGACCGGCAGACCGCCATCCTGATGGACGCCTCGCGCGTGCCGGATTCCGTCGCGCCGTTCATCCGCATCGCCAGACATCTCCGGGAAATTGGTTTCAGCGCGCCGGAAATTCTGGCGCGGGAAGCAGAGTGCGGCCTGCTGCTCCTCGAAGATTTCGGCAATGACAGCTTCGCAAAACTGCTGGATGAATCTAGTGGCAGCCGAGGTGCCGAAGCTCAAATCGGCAATAATTCAGAGTCTGCCCAGGCCAGCTCCGGCGTTTCGGAAAAACTGTTCACGCTCGCCACGGACCTGTTGATTGCACTGCACCGGCATCCGCAGGCGGTTCCTGAAAACCTGCGGGCGTATCATCCGGAAAAAATGCTGGAGGACATTGAATTGTTTGTGCAGTGGCGCACTCCGAATGTCACCGCGCTGGAACGGGAGGATTTCCGGACGACCTGGCGCGCGGTGCTGCCGCAGGCGCATCGCGTCCCGAAGTCCCTGCTGCTGCGCGATTACCACGTGGCCAACCTCATGCTCCTGCCAAACCGCACCGGCATCCGGCAGGCCGGGCTGCTGGATTTTCAGGACGCCTATCGCGGCCCGGTGACTTATGATTTGGTTTCCCTGCTCCAGGACGCGCGGCGCGATGTGCCGGAGCCGTTGCAGAATAAACTGCTGACCCGCTATCTTGCCGCGTTTCCCGAACTCGACCGGGAAATTTTTGAAACGTCGCTGGCGATTCTCGCGGCACAGCGGCACACGCGAGTCCTGGGTATTTTCGAGCGGCTGGCCCGGCACGAGGGCAAACTGGATTACCGTCGGCTGCATTCGCCGCGGGTGGAGCGGATGTTGCGCCAGGCGTTGCATCACCCGATATTGGCCGACGTGAAAAACTGGATGGATCGTCATGCCGTCACTGATTGAACATTGGGCACTCGCGGCCCCTCCCGATGAACCTTCCGCCTCCGGCGCAATCCCGTGCTGGCTGGGGGCCTGCCATTTTCAAAAGAGCTTCAGCGCGACCATCTTTTCCCGCTGCTTGGGGAGATGGCCAGATTGAGGGAGAAATCAACTCATTCATCCCCGTGAACAAAATCAAAACCGCCATGCTGCTCGCCGCCGGCTACGGCACCCGGCTCAAACCGTTGACC
>JAJXXI010000047.1 GCA_021781185.1 bacterium | reverse complement strand
CACCAGCAATGGACTGCCAAACAATATCGTTTCCAGTGTGGTGGAGGACGATGCCAATAATGTCTGGATCGGCACTGGTGCGGGGATTTACCGGATTTCCCACAGCGACCTGCTCAAGACCCTGGCCAATCCAAAGATTCCAATCGTTTGCAAGCTGATGTCCGAGGCCAAAACATTGCCGGAGTCCGCCACTGTTTTTGGTGGCCAGCATGCCGTGCTCGCGCACGATGGCGAACTGTGGTTTGCCACTTCCGAGGGCGTGATGAACGTGGACACGCATCAGTCGGAAATTGTGCCGTCGGTGTTCCCGGTTTGCATCGAAAGCGTGGCGTTCAACGGCCAGCCGCCTGTTTCCCTGCTGCGGGGCGGGCCGTGGTCGTCGGCCACGGCCACCAACCCGGTTCCATACCAGGCACCGGTGGATTTGCGGTCACTGGAAGTTCACTTCACGGCCCTGAGCTTTGCCTCTCCCAAGGAGATTTATTTCCGGCACCGGCTGGAAGGTTTCGATCCCGACTGGGTGGACGACGCCGGCGTGCGCTCGGCGCATTATGGCCGGCTGCCCTCCGGCCATTACCGTTTCCTGGTTGCCGCCCGAAATCCCGATGGCAACTGGCAGGCGGGCAAGCCTTTTGAATTTATTGTTCCCACCCACGTCTATTATCAGCCGTGGGCCATCCTCCTGTATGTGCTCTCGGCCATTGCCGTGGTGGCGGGAATTGTGCGCATGGTTTCGCACCGGCGCCTGCGGAGCGCGCTGGCGCGGTTGGAACAACAACAGGTGCTCGAACGCGAGCGGATGCGGATCGCCCGCGACCTGCACGATGAAATGGGATCGAAGCTGACCAAGATTTCCTTTTTGAGCGAACACGCACAGGTGGCGCCGGAATCCACCGGGCCGATCGGACACAAGCTGGAATCCATTGCGCAAACGTCGCGGGAATTGCTGAAAACCATGGACGAAATCGTCTGGGTCGTCAATCCGCGCAATGACACCTTGGAGAATCTGGTCGCCTATTTAAGCCATTACGCCGTGGAATATTTTCAAAACACCAACATAGAATGCGAAATGCACCTGCCTCCGGAGATTCCCCTGCACGCGTTGTCGTCGGAGATCCGGCATAATTTGTTCCTGACTTTTGAGGAAACCCTGAACAACGTGCTCAAACACGCCGCCGCCTCGAAGGCAAAAGTGGAAATGACCGCGAACTCGCTGGAATTCCAACTCACTGTGACTGACAATGGCAAGGGATTTGAAGCCCCGGCGTTGCTGGCAGGGGGGGGGGCCTCACGCGGAGGACGCGGTGGTAATGGACTGAGAAATATGCGCCAGAGATTGCTGGCTGTGGGCGGCAAATGTCTGGTTGCCAGCCAGCCCGGGGTGGGGACCACGGTAACCCTGTGCATTCCGCTGGCCAAACAGAACTGCAAATGAACCATGAAAAAAATCATTACTGTATCCATCGTTGACGACGAAGCCGGCCTGCGGGAACACATTGCCGGCTATCTGGCCGCCGCCGGCAACATCCGTTGCAAAAGCGCCTATGCCAGCGCGGAAGAAGCGCTGGCGCACCTGCCCCAGGACGAGCCGGATGTGATTTTGATGGACATTAATCTGGGTGAGATGGATGGCATTGAATGTGTCCGCCGATTGACCGCACTCATGCCCGCAGCCCAGGTGCTGATGCTTACGGTGTTTGAGGATGCGGACCAGATTTTCCGCGCCCTGGCGGCTGGTGCCAGTGGTTATTTGCTGAAACGGATGCCGCCGAAAAAATTGTTGGAGGCCATTGAGGAGGTCGTTGCGGGCGGATCCCCCATGTCCGCTTCCATCGCCCGCAAGGTCGTCCATTCCTTCAAGGCCACGCCGGCGCACGGCAACGAAATGGCGGATCTTTCCCCGCGCGAAAAATCGGTGCTCGACGGACTGGCCGAAGGGCTGGCCTACAAACAAATCGCGGACCAGCTTGGGGTGAGCATCCATACGGTGCGGAATTACATCCGCCGCATCTATGAAAAACTGCATGTGCGCAGCCGCACCGAGGCCGTGGCCAAATTTTTGCGGAAATGAATTTCAATTCAACGACAGCAACATGAAATCATTTTTTAAGTTTGTCGTCTTTCTGGCTTTTGCCGCTGCGGTGCGGGCCAGTGATGCCGGCTGGCATGTTAAAATCGGACCGTTGATGACACGTTGGGCGGCGGAAGTCAGCCCGACCAATGTGTGGCCGGAATACCCGCGTCCGCAACTGGTGCGTCCGGACTGGCTTAATTTGAACGGTCTTTGGGACTATGCCATCACGACTGACTCGGTGAACCGGTTGCCGCCGTTCGACGGCAAAATTCTGGTGCCTTTTCCCGTGGAAGCTCCCTTGTCCGGGGTGATGACCAATTTTGATGAATACAGCAAGCTTTGGTATCATCGGACTTTCACGGTGCCGACGGCGTGGCGCGGTCGGCGGGTGCGCCTGCATTTTGGTGCGGTGGACTGGCGCTGCGAGGTGCGCGTAAACGGGCGCGAGGTCGGCTGGCATCAGGGCGGCTATGACCCTTTTACTTTTGACATCACGGATGCGCTCCACTGGAAGGGCGCGGAGGACGTTTCCGTGTGCGTCACCGATCCCACGGAAGGCGACCAGCCACGCGGCAAGCAATCGCGCAAGCCGGAGGGTATTTTTTACACCCCCACTTCAGGCATCTGGCAGACGGTCTGGCTGGAGCCGGTGCCGGACGTGTGCATTGACCGGCTGAAAATCACGCCGGACGTGGACGCCAAATGCGTGCGGGTCTCGGTGCCAGTTAACAGTCTTGCGGAAAGCCTGCGGGTGGAGGCGGTGGCTTCGGTGGATGGACGGGAAGTCGCACGAGCCAGCGGTTTACCCGACACCGAGCTGACCCTGGCGTTACCGCAGCCGCATCTCTGGTCGCCGGACGACCCGTTTCTTTATGACTTGAAAGTGACGCTCAAGAGCGGCGACAAAACTCTCGATTCCGTCGGCAGCTATTTCGGCATGAGAAAAATTTCCTTGCGCAAGGATGACCAGGGCTTCACCCGGATCGCCCTCAACGACCATTTTATTTTTGAGATCGGGACGCTGGATCAGGGGTTCTGGCCGGATGGCATTTATACCGCGCCATCGGATGCCGCACTGCGTTCGGACATCGAGTTTTTGAAAAAGGCCGGGTTCAACTTTACGCGCAAGCACGTGAAGGTGGAGCCGGACCGCTGGTATTATTGGTGCGACAAACTGGGATTGCTCGTCTGGCAGGACATGCCCAGTGGCAACAACGCCACGGTGGATGGCCGGCGTGATTTTGAAAACGAACTGTCCCGCATGGTGAACGGGCTGCACAACCATCCTTCCATCGTCGTCTGGGTGTTGTTCAACGAAGGGTGGGGGCAATATGACACTGAATCGTTGTCAAAATGGCTGAAGGACATGGATCCATCGCGGTTGGTGGACGATGCCAGCGGCTGGACCGACATGCAGGCGGGTGATCTGATGGATCTGCACAGCTATCCCGGGCCGGACTCAACCACGCCCGAACCGCACCGGGCGGCGGTGCTGGGCGAGTTTGGCGGATATGGCCTGGTGGTGGACGGTCATGCCTGGTCA
>JAJXXI010000422.1 GCA_021781185.1 bacterium | reverse complement strand
ACTGGTCGGCCAGAACCACTTCGTGCTGGTTGATTTCCACGATCAGGTAATCCGTGCCACCAAAATAAACATGGTCTCCGGTCCGCCGGTTGCGAAAAACTTTTTTCTCCGGCTCATAGCGGAAATCCGCCATGTAGGCATCCACCCGGCGAAACGGCTTACCCTTGGAAATCGTCACGATGTCACCCGAATCCACCAGCTTGAGCACCAGCGCCTCAGGATTCGCCGGCGGGCCTTTGACCCCCTCAAGGGCAAATGTATCATTCGGCTTGTCGCCCATGGATACGTATCGTTGCTGCCGGTTCCGCTTTGAGACCGAGGGGGACGCCTGGTCTTCCACCCCGATGACATACCGCACGCCAAATTCATTGGTCCGGACCGTCACCAGCGAAAGCTCCAAATACAGCGGCACGATACTGGTGACTTCAGCGAGTTTTGCTCCCAAGCTGGCTTTTCTGACCATCTGGCCATCCAGCGTTTTCTGCCATTCAAATGGGTTAAAGACTTTGTTTCCGGTGTCGAAATCAAGGACGTAGGGAGTTTCGAGCCGAGCCATGACGGCGTTGTTGGTTGACATGTCCAGATCGGGCAACGGCTTGACCGGTGGATTGATCAGGCTGTTCACATTGTCCTCCATCGCCTGTTTGTCCGCCGCGATGTAGAAGATCATGAAAACCAAAACACCAATCATGCCGGCCAGCACGGTACCCAGCAAAAACTTTTCGTAATGTTTTTTGAGAAATTGCATCTTAGCTAGCCTTCGGCAACAGTTTTATGATCTCCACTTCCATCGTGATGCGGAGCAGTTGCTCCTTCAAGACGGTCTGCAAACCGCCCGAACCAGTTGCCGGCTGCGAATTGGGAACTGCGGGAGGTTGCATGCCCATCTCTGGCGGATAACGCCCCGGCATTCCACCTGGAGGATAATAGCCGCCTGGGGGATAATAGCCGCCTGGACCACCAGTCATTCCCGGAGTGGCTGACGCCGCGCTTGCCGGCAAAACATTGATGGCCTTGATGACAAAAGCGTTTGAGGAAGTCGCAAATGCGCTGATGACCCGCGCCAACTCCGGAGTAAATGAACGGAATGTAATCACGTAAGGAGTCAGCACAGCAAGATCATTGGTGATCGCCTGTTGATCCGTGTAATCGCCCTGCGGACCAGCCAGATCATCGTCGGAGACGCGCATTCTTTGAATGCTGTCAAGGGCATTGACCCGCGCCGAAAAGACGGTCTCGCAAATGGCTTTTACCTCGCCCAACTGCGTGGCGAGCGGATTCAAGCTGCCGGCGGCAAACCTGACCAGTGGACGCTCGGCGGAGAATGAAAAATCGTATTTGGGCGGCAGCGTGACGCTGGAGGTATCCGCCTCACGCTGCAACAAGTCAAGCGTGCGCCGCAGGGCCGATGCAAACGCCTCGCTGGTGACGGTTCCGGCGGGAATGACCGGCACGGGCTGAAAGTATTTGTCAGCCGAGGCGATCCATGTCGCCACCTGTTTTTGCTGCACCTTCGCAATGGCCGTGTTGTCAACCTTGGCATTACCGGGCGCCGGTTTTTGCATCTGAAGATTTTTCAGAGTGCCATACAGTTCATTGAGCTTTGCCGAAGCACCGGTGTTGCGCGTCCAATCCTTGTAAATATAAAAACCGCCGGCACCCAGCAGCGCAAGCGCCACGGCACCACCAATCACAAAGAATAAATTTCGCTTGATCCAGCCCATATCAAAATTTAAGCGGGTTGACCGGCACCACGTTAATCGTGAACGTAAAGGTGCCATTCGAATCGTCCGGCGTTATCTGGCCAGTCAATTGCGTCGCCTTGGGATCCACCAAGGGTGATTTTATGATTTCATTTTCCACAGCATAGGCAATTTCGGTATTGGCCGATGGATCAACGCTCGTCAGATTCACGGCGCGGCACACCAAGGTGATGTAATTGGTGGTGCTTGTCGTTCCAACCTGAGCCGGCACCCCATCCGGAGTTCCACCCGGAACCGGCATGCCGGGGCTGCCCGGCATGGGCTCGACCCCGGGCATCTGGTTGGGATTATATTGCCCCGGAGGCATGCCCATTCCAGGCATTGGGGAACCGGGTATCGCCCCCGTGGATGAACCAAGGTTCGGATCGGCGGTCATTTGCTCAACCCAGACACCGACGTTCACACCGGGACTCTGCGCCGACAATTTTTTCTTGATGGTGTCTTCCGACCGCATGAGCGCAAGGCGCATGTCAGATAGAAAATCTCCCCAGTAATAACGATCCCGCATCCAATCCGTGATCTGCCCGGCTTGTGCCTCAAGATTCTGGAGTTTCTTATAGGCGGATTTAAAACGTTCAGACTTGGCGCTCAATTCAGCCACCTTGGGTCCAAGCCGCTCGATCTCAACCTCCTTGTTTGCCGCCAGCTTCTGGAACAAAAAGCCGACGCCAAAAGCCACCAGCACGAGACTGACGACGGTGGCAATAAAATAGGGCTTCTTCTGGTTGAGCGACTGCCAGCGCAAAGTGCTCTCCGGCATCAGATTCATTTCCACCGGACAGTTGGCCAGATTCCGCAAGCCCAAACCTACCACTTCGCCCAGCGAATGAGCCACCCGCGACAGGTCTTCCAAATTGATGGCCGGGTTGATCTGCAGGTTGCGGAAGGGATTGAAATATTCCACGGGCACATTGAGTTTTTCGGCAAAAAACTGGGCCGTGTAAGGCATGATCGAGGCACCGCCAGAAAGGAAAAGTCGCTGCGGAGCAGACCCCGCCTGCTGCCCGCGGTAAAACTGCATGGTCTGGTTGACCTGAATGTGCAGCTTGGTCATAAACTGCCGCGCAATCTTGGAAATAGCCGCCTGATGCGGGTTCTCCGGCTCTTCATACGCGCCGCCAAGGCTGACAAAACCCTCGGCAATCTTGATCTTTTCGGCTTCCGCAAACTTCAATTTCGCCTCGTTGGCAAAATCCTGGGTGATGGTATTGGCCCCCAAGTTAATGCTGCGGGAGAAAACCTTGCCCTTCTCGAAGAACAGCAGATTGCTGGTCTTGGCACCGATGTCGAGCAACATGGTGCAATCTTCCAAGTCGGGATAATTATAGCGGAAGGCATTGCACAAAGCGGCCGGCGAAGCATCGCAGAGCTGGAGCTTCAATTTGGCCTCATCCGCCACCCGGAACAAGCCTTCGACGATTTCCGACTTGATGGCCACCAGCAGCACTTCAAGTTCGCCGCTCGCCGTTGCCCCGAGAATTTGATAATCCCACACGACCTCCGCCAGAGGAAAAGGAACATTCTGCTGCGCTTCGTATTGGATGATCTGCCCCACCTTGGCGGCGTCCACCGGCGGCAGCTTGACGAACTTGGAAAAAACATGGAACCCGGGCGCGCAGACGTTCACCACCTTGGATTTGAAACTCGTTTCCGCCAGCGCTTCCTGCAGCGCCTGCAAAATGGCCTTTTCCCGTGTGCTTTCCTGCGAACCTTCCGACCCGAGCGGCTTGATGGCGAAATTTTCGAGACGCAACCCGCCCGTCTCTTCAATTTCAAACTCTGCCAGCTTCAGGCTGCCAGCTCCAAAATCCACCGTCAAAAATGACTTTGTGTTCAGCATGTTTTACGCAACTGAGATCGG
>JAJXXI010000691.1 GCA_021781185.1 bacterium | reverse complement strand
ACCGGCAAATCGGACGAAACCAGAATGTTGGTGGCGAACTTCGCCCAGGACGGAACGGCGACGGAGAAATAAACCGTCTGCCCCTGAGCGACGGTGGCGGAGAAAGGCGCCTCCGGTGACAGCGCCCCGGCAACCGGCGAATTGGACGCGAGAATGAACTGCAACTGCCAGCTAAGCAGTTGCGACAGGTTGGTCACGACCGCGTTGTTGCGGTTGTCCCAGACCTGCAACGTCCAGTTGCCATAGGCCGAGTCGCCCACCAGCGATGCCAGGGTTTGCTCCGGCAGATAAAACAGATTGGTCAGCGGCGCCTCGGAAACCGCAAAGTCATCCAGCAGAATGCCCGGTTCCAGCCCGGTGATCTGCACTGGCATGGAATTGGACGTGGCCGTGAAGGTGAAGCTGTTCATCTCCCACTGGTTGTTCACACCAAAGATCAGGTTGGAGGTCGCGCCAAAGTGGACCGCCGCCTCGGCCAGGCCAAAGGCCGGCGTGACGGACGGATCAAACTTGCCCGTCAGCCCGTTGGTGGCGAAGGTCGAGGCCTGATAGATGGCCGCGATTTCCGCCCCGGACAAGGCCCGCCTGTAAATGCTCATTTCATCCATCTTGCCGCCGTAATAGTTGTTGGTGTAGCGGGTCATGTCGCGGCCCAGCAGCACATCGCCGTCCGTCTTCGGCACAAACGGCGCAGACACGCCATTGGTCAGGAAGAGGTTCGTGGTGGCCACATTGGTGCCGTCCAGATACAGCCTGGCGAGCCCGCTGTTCGTGTCAAAGGTCAGGGCGACATGCTGGAAGACGTTGGTTTGCAGCAGGCCGGGCGCGGAAAAGATCTCATGCGAGACAAAGTTGGTGTCCACGATGTTGGCGTAGAGACAGCCATTGCTGCCCTGGCTGCCGGTGAAGAAGCCCGTGTTCGTCGAGCCGGGGGTATTGGTGACGGAAATCCAGAACTGCACGCCGTTGGTCTGGATGTTGTCCACCTCCGCCACGCCGTAAATCAGGTTCGTCGCCGGCGAATCACAGACCACGCCGTAATTGTCCGCCAGCGCCCACAGGCCAGCCGGCGGGTTCGTGCCGCCAAACATGAAGGTGAAGTCCTTCGTGCCATCACAGTTCGTCGGCTGGGAAGAAAGCCAGTTCACATAGGTGACATTGGTTTCGCCACTGATCCAGCCATAACCGCCTGTGCCGTTGTTCGTCAGGCCGACCCACAAATTGTGGTTGTGTCCGCCGTAGTTGGCAAAATTGTCATAGACCCAGTTCTGTTCGTTGGCGGTGTCAATCGTCGCCAGATGGCCGCCCAGTTGCTCCGCCCAGTTTTCCGAGGCCGTCCAGTTCGTCGCGCCGAGCAGGTAATAATAATGGCTCGTGGCGGGATCCAGATACGGCCCGGCCACAATGACCAGGTTGGTCACCGCCGAGTTGGTCGGCACATGGGCCAGCCATTCCACCAACGGCTGCGGCTGCATCAGGTTCGTCGGGCTGATCCAGCCTTCCACCGTGAAGCCGCCCGCCTGGCCCACGTCCAGCGAGGTGCTTTGCGGCGCCTGCACATACGTGTTCGTGCCGCCAAATCCGAACGGACTGCCGTTGTCCTCAAAGCCAAAGGCCTGCCCGACTTCGCCGGCCGGATAATTGAACCGCCCGACCACCGTGCCGTTGTTGCCGTTGGTTTCCGGATCGGAACTGTCGCTGGCATTGCCTTCACCGCGCCACCAGCTCGCAATGCCCGGGCCGCGGAACCAGAAGGTGACATTGTAGAGCCGGCCGGGAACCGTCGGAATGGAACGGGTGATCGTGCCGGAACCCAGCGCCAGATAATTGCTGCCGGCACTGGTGTCGCCGCCCATCGAATCCGCCGGATCGGTGACGACGCTGACGAGATTGTTCGTCAGCAGCACCACGTTGGTCACCTGCACAAACTGGTTGCTGGCGAGGTTGAAAACCGTGCTGATCGCCGTCAGATTGGTCGGCACCGTCCAGCCGCCATGCGCGTCATAAATGTTGGTCGGCCCAAAATAATTCCCGTTGGTGGCCGGTTCAAAATCCGAGAGCGTGTAGTTGGACGACTGCTCGGTGAAACTGTAGGGCGGCACCGCAAACTTGATCGGCACCGTGCTGAGGTTGGTGTCGTCGGTGAAGGTCAGATATTCGTAATTGGTGACCACGGCTCCGGCGGTATAAATCCAGGCGTCGCCCCCCGCGCCGTTGGTGTTGCCGAACTGGTTCATGATGATGGTCAGGATCGTGGCGCTGCCCGGAGCCGTGCCCGGATAAGGCACCGTCACCGTCGCGCTGCCGTTGGTCATTCCCGTGTCATAAATCAAATACGCCGGACTGATGTTGGTTCCGTAATAAACCGTCATCTGGTCGGGCACCGTGTAGAAGTTGTAGCTGATCGGCACACTGCCAAACGTCGTCCCGGTTTCCAGATAATTGGTGTCGGGTGCCGCGCCGCCGGTGGCCGTGGAATTGATGACATTGGTATAAACCATCAGCGACCCCGCGCCGTTGGTGTCGCTGCCGCCGCGGTTTTCCATCAGCAAAACGCGCTGGCCGGTCGGGCTGATCAGCGTGAAAGTGTAATCCGAAATCTGCGGCGAGGTGACCACCATGCCGATGCTCACGGACGAGATGGGGTTCGTGGCGGAGACAAAGACCGCATTGGTGGTCACCGCATCATTCAGCAGGGGAATCACGCCATTGGTGTTCGCATAGCTGAACGGGGGAACCGCCGTCGAGCTGATGCCCAGCGTGGCGGACAGGAAGACGTTCGCCGACGTGGTGGTGCTCGGATTAAAGACGCCGATGAAATACCGGCCGCCATCCAGCGGCGGCCCCACGGAAATCAAATTGCCCGGATCCTGACCGGTCGGATAAACGCCGGTGCCCGGAATGCAGTTGGTCAGGTCCGCCTCCTGATCGTAATTCGTCTGCGTCGGTTCGCCTCCGAGCCGCTCATACATCTGCAATGGATCTGGCGCGATGGTGGGCGGCAGGTTGGTCGCAAAGAATGTCAGATTCGTGTAGCCCGGAGGCACATCCAGATAATCCACAAACCAGCCGCCCGGCGGGATGGTCACCACGATGCCCGGTGCCGTGAGGATGCGATGCGGCTGGATCTTCAGGCTGTATTGGCTCACCTGGCCGGTCATCGTGAGCGAATTATCCATCTCCGATAAAATCCACGGGCCGATCGCGGACTTGCCGCGAAAATCCGTCAGGCTCCCCGGCCCGTCTGAATGGGTCGTGCCGATGGCGGGATTCGCGCTGTCATCATAAATCTGCGGCAGGGCGCCGACCGTGTTGCCGAGACCATTGTGGTTGTTCAACACCACGGACGTGCCGCCAAAGCTCACCGCCCCGAACAGGTCGCCGAAATTCTGGTGCTCGTTCAAATTGGTCACCGTGACCTGGGCCACCTGCATGTTCGGAATCAGCGGAATGGCCAGTGCAAAAACATTCGTCATGCCGGGATGCGCATTGTCACCGTCGGGAATGCCGGACGGCAGCAGCAGGCCGTTGACGATCAGGTTGCCGTCCTTGTCCAACTCGCTGAAGGGCGTGGCGGTGAACACCGGCAGGAACGCATATTCCGAGCCCATCTGGTCCTCCGAC
>JAJXXI010000455.1 GCA_021781185.1 bacterium | reverse complement strand
ACTGCTGGTGCGTTATGAAAAGACCGCCGCCAACTTTCTGGCGCTGCTGCAATGCGCGGCGGCCCTGATTTGCTGGCGTATGTGCTGACTTTAACATGAACCTCTATTTACGGATAAGCTCTTAATCCTGCTGGTGTTGTTATCAGTCTGGCGGTGGTCGCCGCTGTGCTCCAGCTCGTGACTCTGCTGTTTGGAATCATTCTCCACACCCACGCATTCCAAAAGCTGATAAATCCGATTAATCATTTGATTGGCATGATTTGCCAATTTCATCATTTTAGGCAACGGCATATTGGCTATCGCGCCACGAGTAACGAATGTGAAACGCGTGCAATAAAAGCAGCAACCAGCCAAAAAGGGAAGCGATGTCCTTGGTTGACTCTCTGGAAAATATTTTGCTGACAAATGCAACATGAATATCAACGCCCGATTTAAGCAGATTCAAAATCGCTGGTTCGCTCTCGTCAATGTCTTGACGGGAAAACGGTCAAACGCCTCAATAATCAAAACTGGCAAATTGCCGAATTTGTTTTCATTGGCGAGTTTGACGAAGTTCGCCAAGTCTCCACTCAACTGATTTTTGCCAGAGAACGCACTGACACCCAAATCTGAAAAAGTTTTCTTGGAGAATGTCCATCCATTTGCTTTGCAAATCTCCAGTGGTTTGGCAAGTTGCCGTTGCTCGCCACTCCCTTTGGTCTGGCGTTTTAATGACAACCTGACGTAACTGTATGCCGTTTTGGATTGCACCGTTTTCATGCAAGAATACTACATTCATAGTAAATTCAAGCCCAGCACGTCGGAAATCCGGCTGAATATTGACTATGCGCGCGAACTCAACGAACAACAACTGGCCGCCGTCACCGCGTCTCCCGGGCCGGCACTGGTTATTGCCGGGGCCGGCTCCGGCAAGACGCGCACGCTCACCTATCGCGTCGCGTATTTGCTGGAACAGGGAATTCCGGCCGACCGGATTCTGCTGCTGACGTTCACGAACAAGGCGGCCGCCGAGATGATGCGGCGCGTCAGCGATCTGCTCGGCCATGAACTGCGCTCGCTCTGGGGCGGCACGTTTCATTCCATCGGTGCGCGGATCTTGCGGCTGCACGCCGAGGCGCTGGGCTACGAGAGGGATTTCACCATTCTCGACCGTGATGACGCCAAGGATTTGATCAAGGCCTGTCTGGCGGATGCAAAGATTGACAAGCAGGACAAGCATTTCCCCAAGCCGGACGTGCTGAACGAAATCTTTTCGCTGGCCGCCAACACGCACCGGAGCATTCAGGAACTGGTGGAGGGGCAGTTCAGTTATTTTTCCCAGTTCGACAAGGAGATTGCCGACTTGCAAAAGCGTTACACCGCCCGGAAACGCGCTTCCAACGGCATGGACTTTGACGATCTGCTCGCACTGTGGCTCAAACTGCTGCAAGAACACACAGACATCCGCGAACATTACCAGCGCCGGTTCCAGTTCATCCTCGTGGACGAGTATCAGGACACCAACAAATTGCAGGGCGACCTGATTGACCTGCTTGCCGCGCGGCATCACAACGTGACTGTCGTCGGGGATGACGCACAAAGCATCTACGCCTGGCGTGGGGCGAATTTTGCCAACATCCTGAATTTTCCAAAACGCCATCCGGGCGCGAAAGTTTTCAAGATTGAGACCAATTACCGCAGCACGCCGGAAATTCTGAATGTCGCCAACGCCGCCATCACCGCAAATGTGAACCAGTTCGGCAAGGCGCTGGCACCCGCCCGCAAGTCCGGCCTGAAACCTGCGCTGGTGCAATGCCACGACGCGGGGCAACAGGCGGCGTTCATCGCCCAGCGGGCGCTGGAACTGCGCGAAGAAGGCGCGAGCCTCAACCATATTGCCGTGTTGTATCGTTCGCATTTTCACGCACTGGAACTGCAACTGGAACTCACCCGGCGGCAGATTCCGTTCTCGATCACCAGCGGCATCCGTTTCTTCGAGCAGGCCCATATCAAGGATGCGACAGCGTATCTGAAGTTTGTGGCCAACCCCCGGGACGAGGTTTCGTTCAAACGACTGGTTCTGCTGCTGCCTGGCATTGGAACCAAAGGAGCGGAAAAATTGTTTCAGCGTTTCTCGTCGAGAACAGCAAATGGCGGATTGGAAACGGAAGAGAAAACTCAACCCTCTACGGCCAAGCCCGCGCATCCCCTTGCGACCGCCTTGCAGAATTGCACCCAAGCCGTGCCTAAAAAGGCCGCCGTGCCATGGGCGCAATTTATCGCCACGATCTCGCAGCTTGAGGATGAGTCCACGCGCCGCAGCGCGACCAAGATGCTCCGGCTCGTCATGGACGCAGGCTATGATGATTATTTGAAGGAGACCTACGACAACTACGAGCGGCGCCTGGACGAAATCCAGCAGCTCGCCGAGTTTGCCTTCCAATTTGGAACCGTGGATGAATTTCTGACCCAGCTCGCCCTGCTCACGAATGTCGAGGCCGAAGATGATCCGCAAGACGACACGGAAAAAATCAAACTCTCAACGATTCATCAGGCCAAGGGACTGGAATTTGAAATTGTGTTTGTCATCATGCTCTGTGACGGTTTGTTTCCATCATCCCGTTCAACCGAAAGCAATGAGGGCGAGGAGGAAGAACGCCGACTATTTTACGTAAGCATCACCCGGGCGAAGAATGAACTTTACCTGTGCTATCCGTTGATCCGTGGCGGCTTCGGCCAATCCGGCGTGGACACCTACCAGTCGCCATCGCGATTTCTTTCGGAGATTCCCAAGGATTTACTAAACGAGTGGAATCTGCGGTGATTTTTTCCCAGCACAGTGTTCATGGCCCCCGCGAGACAAATCTAATTCGGACCAGATTCAATGTGCAACTGAATTTAAACCCACCCTGGCGGAGCCGGAACCAAAAGGTAGATAAAGTGCGAATGCGATTGGGGTAGAGAGAGGGTATGAAAACCCAGACGTTGGTGAATCGCTATGCGCAGGACATCAAGGGCGTGATCGAGAGCTTTGACCGGGTGGTGTTCGTTGGCACCTACAAGGCGATTGGCTGGCCTGGGTCGCCAGTTGGGCGTGCAGGGTTTCGGCCGTGGCCCAGCCCACCACGCGCCGACTCCACAAGTCCAGCAGCACGGCCACATACAGCCAGCCTTCCGCCGTCCACACATAGGTCAGATCCGTGACCCATGTCTGGTTCGGACCCGTGGGCGCAGGCCGTTGGGCCAGCCGGTTTGGGGCGATGGGCTATCTGCGTGCCGGACTGGCCGGTCTTGATCCAGTTGGCGACCGCCGCCTGCTTGAAGGCCGCCTCGTAGCGCCTGGTCTGTGGGGCCGCCACGGTCGTGGCTCCGGTTGTCTTTTCGGTCTTGGTGTTTTGCTTCATGTGCGCTTTCGTTGTAGCGCACCACCCCCAAAGGTGTCCATCAAACCGGGTTAAGCCCAGTCTGCTCAAAGAACGTTATGGCGGACGCTGGGTGCGCGTGCGCGGCGCAGCCAAGGTGATGTGCCATTTGATGTTCGGCCTGGTGGCGCTGACGGCCACCGCGCTGTTTGCGCGATTGTGTTGAAGCTCGCACGGCCCGCCGCCGGCGAGAGGCGGCCCTGACACCCGCACCGCAAACCGGTGCGACG
>JAJXXI010000306.1 GCA_021781185.1 bacterium | reverse complement strand
CTGCTCAAGAAAGCCGTTTTGAAGCTTGCCGGTGTGGCGGCGTTTTTTCTCATTGGCCACCTGGCCGCTGCTGATGTCATCCGCGTGGCGTGTGTGGGCGACAGCATCACGTATGGCTACGGGCTGCATGACCGGCGGGCACATGCTTATCCGGTCTGGCTGGGGCACTGGCTCGGAACCAATTACGACGTGCGCAATTTCGGCGTGAGCGCCACGACGTTGCTGCATCGCGGCGATTATCCCTACATCGGGCGTCCGGCCTACACCAACGCGCTGGACTTCAAGGCGGACATCGTCGTCATTGATTTCGGCGCGAACGACAGCAAACATCCCAACGACGGCAGTATTGATGACGCCAACGCCGTCAACAACTGGCAGCACAAAGCTGATTTCATCGGTGATTACAAGGAAATGATCGCCGCGTTCCGCCACGCCAATCCGGCGGCGAACATTTTCATCTGCTATCCGACGCCGGACTTTCCCGGCTGCTGGGGCATCAACGGCAAAACGATTCACGATGAGGTGATCCCGCTGATCCGCACCGTCGCCGATGAAACTGGCGTGAGGGTGATTGATTTGTATTCACCGTTTGGCGGCCGGGCGCATTTGTTTCTCCCCGATACGGTTCACCCGAATGACAAGGGTGCCAAACGGCTGGCGGCGGAAATTTTTCACGCGCTGACGGGCCGGGAGCCGCCGGACGCCCGGGACGAATCTGAGGCATCCGCCGCGCCAGGGACAAGGCATGTCCGGCAGCTTAAAAAGTTCCCGCCTTATTTCGCGTGGGCCAACAATTTCAGCGGCCGGGAAATCGGCTGGCGGCCGGGCACGAATGACGCGCCGCAGTGGACGGCGAGCTTCAATTTTGCGACGAATCACCTATACGGCTATCCGGCGAGCGCTCGCGGCTGGCATTACGGCTGGAATCCGACGGGCGACAATTTGTTCCCGAAAAAGTTATCAGAGATCAACCGATTGCCGTGTTCGTTTTCCTACAACTGCGGCGGGGACGATCTTCACGGCGATTTCGCCTATGATTTGTTTTTGCGGCACGATGACAGAAAATCTGTTCCGCAACTGGAAGTCATGGTCTGGGCGGGCAACAATTCCCTTCCCGTCGGCAAACCAGTCGCGACCGACATCACGGTGGCCGACGGCATTTCGCTTGATCTGTGGGCCGGCACCAACAGCGGCGCCGGATACTACGTTTACTCATTTGTGCCGCACCAGAAAACCGCCCAACTCCCAGCCAACGGCAGCTTGAACGTGGACATGATGGATTTCATCCGACTGCTGAAGGGCCGGGACTATTTCAGCACGGACCTGTATCTGGACGTGGTCGAAGCCGGCTTCGAGGTCGTGCGCGGCCACGGCTGGGTGACCTGCGACTGGTTCAGTTGTGAGGCGGAGTGATCAGTTCCGATCCTTCACCGGCGTAATCCAAATTTTTTGATCCGGGCCAGCAGCGTGTTTGGTTTGATGCCCAGCAATTCCGCCGCGCCGCCCGCGCCTTTGATTTTCCAGTTCGCCTTTTGCAAGACTCTCGCCAGGTTCTCTCGTTCCATTTGCAGCATTTCCGTTTCAGTCAAATAGCCAGCATCGGCGGATGCTTCGGCGCGTGATTTGGCGGAAACCACTTCGGCCGGCGCTGGATGGGATGGAAGATCAAATTCCAACGCCTTGCCGCGCGCGAGAATGACGGCGCGCTCGATGACGTTGCGCAGTTCGCGGATGTTGCCGGGCCAGTCGTAGCTTTGCAGTTCAATGATGCCGGCACGGGTCAGCCGGGGTTTGGCGCAGCCCATTTCCTTTGTTGAAAACTTGATGAAATGTTGCGCCAGCAGCGGAATGTCCTCCCGGCGCTCGCGCAATGGCGCAACCTGAATCGGGAAAACATTCAGGCGATAGTAAAGGTCTTCGCGAAAACGGCCCGCCGCCGCTTCCTTTTTGAGATCGCGGTTGGTCGCCGCGATGATGCGCACGTCGGCGCGGCGCGTGCGGTCTTCGCCGACGCGTTCGTAGGATTTTTCCTGCAGCACGCGGAGCAGTTTGCTTTGCAGTTCCAGCGGCACTTCGCCGATTTCATCCAGAAAAATGGTTCCGCCTTCGGCCGACTCGAAACGTCCGGCGCGGTCCTTGAGCGCCCCGGTGAACGAACCGCGCGCGTGGCCGAAAAATTCGCTTTCATACAAATCCTTCGGAATGGACGCGCAGTTGACGCGGACGAACGGTTTGTCCTGGCGCCGGCTGCGCCGGTGGATTTCGTGCGCGACGAGTTCCTTGCCGGTGCCGGTTTCACCCAGAATCAAAACCGAGGCGTCGGTGGGCGCGACGAGGTCAATCTGGCTGGAGACCTGCCGCAGCGCCGCGCTCTGGCCGACGAGATCGCCGAATGCCTTGGCTTCGATTACCTCCTCCTTGAGCAGGGCGTTTTGTTGCTCCAGCTCGGTTTTAAGTTTTTGGATTTCTTCAAAGGCGCGGGCGTTGACGATGGCGGCGCCGATGTGGTCGGCAAAAATTTTGTGCCAGGCACGTCGGTCCCGGGTAATGTTGACATGGGAAAAAATGGCGAGCACGCCCAGAACTTCGCCGCGAAACGAGATGGCCGCTCCCGCACAGCTGCGAAGTTTCCCCAGTCGCGACAGATCCAAACCGAAAAACTCGTCCCGATCGTCATTCACATTCTCCAACACAATCATTGGTCCGGTTTTCGCAATCCGGCCAACAAAGCCGACACCCAGCGGGATCCTTTCCTGGGAATTGTAAAAGCGCGAAGATTCGCTCACGCCACCAAGGTTCGGATTTTCGCCGGCGGCAGCGAGATGTAAACAGCGTGTTTGATCAGGGCACTGCGGTCTTTGCGCGCAGCTTGAACACAGATCTCCCTTTTCGATCAGCCAAAACTCCACCCGTGCAAATTCATGATGCGACATCGCCGCACTGATCGCTTTCCGCATCAGTTGTTCGACTGACCGCTCTTGGGCAATCTCCAGCAACAGGCTCGAGGCAAAATCGAAGTCGAACCTTGTGTCATAGCGGTTATCGCTCGTGGCGTCCACAACAGCCAAGTATCTGCCGAGGGACAAATTTTTCAACATTATTACGGACAAAAAATTGAACGTCCAAAATTTTGCCCCATCAACCAAGGTTTACGAAAACGACGTATCAAACTTAGCGGTAACGACTTGAGACTTTTTAAAAGCTTGGCACGCGGCGTGATTAAGACGTCGTGAAAATTGAAACAACAATAACCGAAATGAAAGAAAACCAAGTCCAAGAAATCAATGAGACAGAATTTGACGCGCAGGTCCTGAAAGCCAGGCAGCCGGTCATAGTCGGTTTTCTGGCGGATTGGAGCCAGGCGAGCGGGCGGTTCGAGCCGGTGCTGGAGGAAGTCGCCGGAGCTTGTAACGGAAGCGCAAAGGTTTTCAAGGTGGATGTGGATGACAACCCTGACCTTGGGACTGTTTATGCCATTCAGTCTGTTCCCACTTTGATTGCTTTCCTCGACGGCACCGTCCGCGTAAAAATCGTCGGCACGGTCAGTGCCAAGGCAATTCAGGCGAAACTCCAGTCGCTCTTGCAGGAAAAACAATCCGCCGCCGAATCAGACTTTAGCCGGTCCCGACTC
>JAJXXI010000197.1 GCA_021781185.1 bacterium | reverse complement strand
CGGCCAGATGCCGCCCACCCAGCCGCATGGCCAGTTCCGCCACCCGTTCCACTGTCGTTTTCTTCGCCGCTTGCTCGCTCATCCCTTCACAGACGCACCGGATATTAAAAGGTTTCTACAAAGCAATTCGCGCACTACAAAGATGACGCACCTACGGAGCTGGTTTCGCGTGGTTGGCGGCTTTCGCGGTGCCCCCGCACCCCTGCCTTCTCCCCCGTGTTCTCCCCCGTGGGGGAGAAGGTGGCCGCCGGCCGGCTGAGGGTGTGTCTTATATCCGGGTTCATTCGTGAAATTCGTTATGGGTAAATGAGCCAGCCGTTGACGTGGGACAAAAATGCATCGTGGCGTTGGAACGCCCCGACCCTCGTCTGGAACGGCACGGTTCCCAACCCCACACCCGTTATGCCCGCCACCGCCTCCACGGATACGCCCATCGTCGTCAACCTCACCGCTGCCCAGAAGGCGGACATTGTCGCCAAAATCGCGGAACTCGCCGCGCTGCTGACGTTCACCATCGGGTTGTCCTATGAGGAGCGCCGGAAGATGGCCAAGCTGGGCGAAAAGTCTCTGGGCTTCGACGAGAAGGTGTCCAACTACATGACCAGCCGCCCCGACCTCATGCCGGCCTATGTGAACCTGGCCACGCTCGCCCAGACGAGAAACCGGAACCCGGATGGGCAGCCGCGACACAAAGTGAATCACGGCGGGATTTCCCAACTTCGGATAGGAATCCTCGACGATGATGCGGCAGGGCCATTCGCCTATCGCTCCCTGCATCCGAATGGTAACCGCCGTGTCTTCCCCGACCACCGGGTCGAAGTTCTGCGCCTTAAGCCAGACCAGCAGCCGTTGAAGAATTTCTGGTTTAGATGCATGCATAACGAATCGGTATTGCCTGCTTGATCCGCTTTAGGTCGGACACAAAAACGTGAGGCTGGAGGTCCTGGAAAAATGTTCCGCGAGCGCCAAATCCTCGCCTTCCAGCTCCCAATCACACACGGCAAAACTGAACGCATGTTCTGCCGCCAAAGTCTCAACGGCTTCCTTGAATTGATCCAAGCCAGAGATTTCGCAGATCCGCAAAGGTGCCGCCGCTAAATTGCACACGGCACAAGTCATCCGGGAAAAGTCTTTCTCAGACAATTCACCGTGCACAAGGCTATGGAACGATACGCCTGCAAGGCTGCATATGGCGGTAAAGATGATTTTTTCGGCAGAATGCGAACGAACAAACCAGACAGTGGGAAAGCGCCGGTAAATTGTCTGTTTCCAAATGATCCACGCCTGATCGTGGATAACCGGCTCATTTCTGAACCGTCCGGCCACTATCAAGGCCGCGCTCAGATTGGGATTGCCGGACGTAATCGGTGAATAAAAATGCTGTGCGTCGGTCTGCTGAAGCCCGCCCTGATTGAAGAAACCTTCCAGCGCATTAATGGCGAGATTCACAACGGGTTTGATGTTTTGAATGGTGGCCATAGTGCACCAAGATTTGAAACCCAACTGCCAGTCCAAGCAAACAATTTCTGAAAACTTTTGCAAAATATTTAAGGCGACGACCAAATCACTAATAATGCGCACGCCTGACGGTCAACCGAGGAGCGTCAGCGACGAGGTTTCGACGCCGGTCAGCGCGGTAAAGCATGGCGAATCAAAAATAGTTCTCTTGAAACGAAAGTATTCGCGAACCTATCGCGTCCGAATCGCGCGCGCTGTCAGCGAAAGGCCAGCCGTGAGGAACCATTCGTAAACCAATGAAGGCTGGCCGGTGCTGGCGTCGCGGTGGCGTTAGCCGCCGCCGCCAGCATGAGCGCCGGCGTCCGCGCGCGGGAATTGGCATTCGTGAATGGAGACCGTGAAATTGCCGCGCGATTCGTCCTTGTTGAGCGCAGCGAACAAATGTCCTATTGAGCAACGCGAACTAATTTTATTGCTGGCACGACGACGAATTAAAATCCGTCAAATTTATTTTTGCACAAAATAGTTCGCAGCTGTTCGGTGCAAGGGTCGCGTCGTTCGCTAGTGTTCGCTAGTGATTTCTCCGCGCAAAAATATTTTCAAAAACCAGTGCTAAAGTTCGCTCGTGCCGGCGAACTTCACACATCCAGATTATGACGCCAACGCGGCTGCCTGGTCGCGGGCGCGTGATGTCATTGCCGGTGAAGATGCCGTGAAGCTTGGTGGCATCAAGTATCTACCTCGTCTCGATTCGCAATCCGAAAACGAATATCTCGGTTACAAGTCTCGTGCTTGTTTCTTCAATGCCACGAGTCGCACCCGTGATGGATTTCTTGGTCTGCTTTTTCGTCGTGATCCCGAAGTCAAACTGCCCGACCGCCATGCTGGTGTTGGTGGTGCTCTTCGTGTGTTCACCGACGACGTGGATTTGATGGGGACTTCTTTGTTCGCATTTTGCAAGGGTGTCACCGGTGAAGTTCTTTCGGTCGGTCGCAGTGGCACGCTGATTGATTGGCAAGGTGGTAGCACCACTGGCAATGCTGATGAATCCCGGGCTTATGTTGTTCGTTATGCCGCCGAGGATATTTTGAATTGGCAAACGGCCCGCATCAATGGCCGCAACGTGGTGACGATGGTCACTCTTCGGGAATTTGTCGAACGGCCTGACGACGCTGATCCGTTCGTCGTAAAAATCACGGAGACCGTCCGGGTATTGAAGTTGGAAGTGCTGCCCGACGGTGGCACTCGTTACGTTGTCGAAGTCTGGGTTCTTGCGGACGGCCACCGTGCGAAAAGTCAGTCCTCTTGGATGAGCAACTTCTGGTCTGGCCAAATTCCAGCCAGCCCAAGACCGAATGGACACTGGTGGAAACTCGTGTCCCGCTTCGACTCGGCTAACCTCTGCCGCTGATTCCCTTTGTCTTTCACGGTCCCCGCAATGCCTTGCCCACTTTCTCCATGACTGGGACGAGGAACTCTTTTGATCTTTCAAAGTTTTAAATACCCGTGTCATGCGGGATTCCGGCAACTTCCAAACCGGCAACATCAATACCGAATATCACGCCATTTGGTTCGACCGGCAACCTTCGCTCTGCCTCAGTGAACGAAAAATAGTTCGGGTCATGATTTTCATCGTAAAGAGAATGCACGACTTTAGATATCGCCGGCATTTCAGCTTCAGATTGGGACCTATAACTAACTTCAATAAAATCTGGGGTTGCAATTCCCTCCATAGCATCCGTGTAAGGATGCTTCCCCGTCATAACGTGGTAATTGGTGGTGTGACCCAGTTAGAACTGGACAGGTGTTTATGTAGTTTTTGTTTGAGATGTTGTCAACGACCGTTGATAGAAAGTGGCTGGGGATGACATGGGCAGAGCGCTGTGGGGCGCGACTTCGTTGTAATGGGTGATCCAAGTGGGGATGAGCTTCCGGGCGTCGGCCAACGTTTCCCAAGGCTGGTGGGAAAGATAATCGCGTTTGAAGCTGCCGAAGAACGACTCGACCAGACCATTGGATTGGGGACTGCGGCAGGGCGTATGGCAGGCGATCAGACCTAGCAGGCCGTTGAAAAACGGGTGATTTTTCAGCGCCACGATTTTTCATGGGTGATTTTTTCAAAATTCAGTGTGCGAACCGTGGTAACGGCTGTCCCCACCGCAGCCGCCAGTCGGCGGTTGGC
>JAJXXI010000034.1 GCA_021781185.1 bacterium | reverse complement strand
CGCGCGGATGTTGGCGACGAATGGCTCGCGCAGACGAAGAAGGTGGTGGAAGACTACAGCGAGTTTCTGGACGAGTTCGAATCCTTTCTTTCGCTAAATGAAATTCTCCTCGCCCGCACGCAGGGTGTCGGCGTGCTGCCGAAAGAGTTGGCGATCAGTGCCGCCATCACCGGCCCGATGCTTCGTGCCGCCGGCGTGAACTACGATCTGCGCAAGGTGGATAAATACGGCATCTACGACCGGTTCAATTTCAAGGTGCCGGTCGGCGAGCATGGCGATATTTTTGATCGTTACATGGTCCGCGTTCTGGAAATGCGCGAGAGCATCAAGATTCTACAGCAGGCGTTGCGCGATATTCCGGGCGGCCCGGTCATGGACCCGAAAGCGAAGCTGCGCGGCTTCCGGCCGAAAGCCGGTGAAGTTTATGGCCGCATCGAAGCGCCAAAGGGCGAACTCGGATTTTACGTCATCAGCGACGGATCGCCGAATCCTTATCGCTACCGGGTGCGCCCGCCGAGCTTCATTAATTTGACCATTTTGGAAGATATGTGCCTCGGCCACAAAGTTTCCGATGCCGTCGTCATTCTCGGCAGCGTGGACATCGTCCTCGGAGAAGTGGACCGATAATAATTTACTGAATGGATTGAAATGTTAGGCGAGCAAATCATCAAAGGCATGGCGGTCACCGCCAAGAATTTCTTCGCGAGTTACGTCTCGAAGGATCGCCTGACCACCGTGCAGTATCCCGAAGAACGGCTGCCGCAAAAGCACCACACGCGCCAGTTCCCGTTCCTTGTCTATGATGGGGACGACGTCCAGAAAGGACTGCGCTGCGTCGCCTGCCAGATTTGCGAAAAGGAATGCCCGCCCAAATGCATCTACATCATCAAGAGCAAGGACAAGAAAGTAGATTACAAAGGCCAGATGCAGGTTTATCCGGTCACGTTTGACATTGATATTTCCGTCTGCATGAGCTGCCAGATCTGCGTGGAGGTCTGCCCGTTCGAGTCCATCAAGATGAACACCGAGTTCGAATTGAGCACCGACGACCGTTTCGGCGGTCTGCTGCTGACAAAAGAGCAGCTCGCCAAGCCGAATTCCTACTACCAGAAGGTTCATCCCGAAGCCGCCGCTGAATCGGATGCCGTCATTGCCGCTGAAAAAGCCAAGGCTGAGGCCAAAGCCAAGGCCGCTGCAGAAGCCAAGGCGAAAGCCGCTGCTACTGTCGCCGAGCCGGCACCCTCACCTGCGCCCGCTGCCACGCCGCCGCCGGCCAAACCGTGATGAATCAAAACACCATTTGAAAAATGTTTAACGCGCTGGATCAAGTTTTTGTCAATGCCCTCCATTGGCTCGTAGGCTTTCTGCCGGAAGCCTTGCGCCCGCTGGTGTCCTCGCTGCTCGCCGTTGCCTTCGTTTTGATGGTGTTTCCAGGGATTTTTGCCATCGTCACGGTGATCGAGCGCAAGGGCCTTGGTCGCATTCAAAACCGTTACGGTCCCAACCGCGTTGGTATTCCCTTCACCAAAATCCGGCTCTGTGGTTTCGGCCAATTTATTCCAGATGGCATCAAATCGTTGACCAAGGAAGACATCGTGCCACGCGCGGCGGACAAGGTGGTTCACTTTCTCGCGCCGGTGGTGATGTTGATCCCCGTGCTGCTTGCCTATTCCGTGCTGCCGTTCGGCCGCAACATGACCATTACGGACTACGACGCCGGACTGCTCTTTTTCTTCGCCGTCGGCGGCGCGGTGGAAATCTCCGTGTTCATGGCCGGCTGGTCCAGTCACAACAAATACTCGCTGCTCGGCGCCATGCGTGCCATTGCGCAGATGGTCAGCTACGAAATCCCCCTGATCCTTTCCGCTGTGACCGTGGTGATGATCGTTGGCTCGCTGAATTTAAACAACATCGTCGCGGCGCAAAATCATTACACATTCGGCATCGCGCACTGGCATGTGTTCACGCCCTGGGGCCTGCTGGGATTCGTCCTGTTCTTCATCGCCGCGCTTGCCGAATCAAACCGCACGCCGTTCGATTTGCCGGAAGCGGAATCGGAAATCATCGCCGGCTATTTCACGGAATACTCCGGGTTCAAGTTCGCCCTGTTTTTCCTTGGTGAATACCTCGGCATGTTCGCCATCAGCGGGCTTGGCATCACGCTCTTTCTGGGCGGCTGGACCGCGCCGTTTTCGTTCCTGATCTGGGTGCCGTCCTACGTCTGGTTTATCTCGAAACTGCTCGGAATTATTTTCGTCTTCATCTGGATTCGTGGCACGCTGCCGCGCTTGCGGATGGATCAACTGATGAACTTTGCCTGGAAATTCATGCTGCCGCTGGCACTGATCAACATCCTGATTGCCGGCATCTGGCATTTCATGGATCACGACTGGCTCCGCTGGCCCGTCTGCTCCACGCTGATCGTTCTTGCCTATGTCACGCTGGGCCGCGGCCTGATGCAAAATCAAAAACTGGGCAAACGCATCTACCGCTTCGCTGAATAAACCATGACTCTATCAATCATCATCACTGCAATTGTGACGATCTTGGCTGCTGCCACAGCCATGAGCCTGCGCAATCTGGTGCATTCCGTGCTGGCGCTGGCGGTTGCGTTCGCCGGCATTGCGGCGTTCTATTTGCAACTCGACGCGCAGTTTGTCGGTTTCGCGGAAATTCTGGTTTATGTCGGGGCCGTCGCCATCCTGATCGTGTTCGCCATTTTGCTGACCCGCAGCGGTGAAGCTCCCGACCAGAGCGTGCTCGGGCCGGGCTGGTTTTATGGCATTATCGTTTCCGCTTTGGTGTTTACCGCCATCGGCTGGGCGATTTTGAATAGTTCGGCTCTTCCCACCGAGGTTCCGGTTGCGTCCGACGCCACGGTCAAGCACATCGGCGAGGCGCTGATGACGAAATATGTTCTCCCGCTGGAAATCATCGGCCTGGTGCTGACCGCAGCCATGATTGGAGCGGTCTTGATCGCGCTCCGTGAAGTGTCAACTGCTGGTGGCAGCCGACGTGAGTCGGCTCCATCTGAAAATTTGAGCGGACTCACGTCCACTGCTACAAATTCGAGTTTGGGAGGAAAAGCATGACCACGTTGCAAATCTGTCTTCTCGCCTCCGCGCTGTTGTTCGCCATCGGTTTTGCCGGGGCGGTCACCCGGCGGCACGCCATTCTGGTCCTTATCGGCATCGAGTTGATGCTGAACGCGGCCAACCTGAACTTTATCGCGTTCTGGCGTTTCGGTCCGCATCCCGAAATGTTGACCGGCCTGATGTTTGTCATTTTTTCCATGGCCCTCGCGGGCGCGGAAGCGGCGGTTGGCCTTGCACTGGTCATCGCCATTTATCGCCACAAGAAAACCTCAAATTTGGATGAAGTAAAGGAGCTGAAGGGATGATCTGGATCGTCAAAAATCTCTGGCTGATTCCGGTGCTGCCGCTGCTGGCAGCCGGCAGCATCGCCGTCAACAAACAACCGAAACGCAAACTCGCGGCCTCGCTCGCCATCGGCTCGATGGTGTTGTCGTTCCTGCTGGCGGTGTGCGCGTTCGCCACCATGCTTGGCCACGGTGGCGGTGAAGCCGGTTCGTTCCGGGAAGTTTTCAGTTTCAACTGGATTCAATTTGGCGGCCAGTGGATGAGCATC
>JAJXXI010000037.1 GCA_021781185.1 bacterium | reverse complement strand
CCTGCTGCAAATGGATGTGGCGGAAAACCGGGCGGCGCTGGAGAAAGTGGAGGAGATCCTCAAGTCGGCCGCCCGGGCGAAAGATCTGGTGCATCAAATCCTGACCTTCAGCCGGCAGCGCGAACAGACACGCCAAGTCATTCCGCTCGAAACGGTGGTCAAAGAAGCCATCAAATTTCTCCGCGCTTCGCTGCCCGCCAACATCCAGATTGAAGTTGATCTCGCTGCAAATACCCCCGCCGTGCTTGCCGATCCGACACAGATCTATCAGGTGACGATCAATCTGGCTGCCAACGCCCTGCATGCGATGGAAGGTCGCCCGGGCCGGCTCACGGTAAGCCTGGAATCGTTCCTGCCCGATCAGGAATTCATCCGGATGCACCCGGAATTTCAAAGCATCCAATACGCGCGCCTGACCGTTGCCGACAATGGCCATGGCATGGATGCGAAAACCTTGGAGCGCATCTTTGAACCATTTTTCACCACCAAGCCAGTCGGCAAAGGCACCGGGCTGGGATTATCCGTGGTGCATGGCATTGTCCAGTCCCACCATGGTATCATTTCCGTGGAGAGCCGGCCGGAGCAGGGCACAATCTTCCACATCTGTTTCCCCGGACAACAGCCGGTGGAGGCGTTGAGCCGGAAACCAGAAGGCCAGGTCGCCAGCGGTCGTGGCCAAAAAATTTTGCTCGTGGACGACGAGACCGCACTGACTTCGATGTTTCAATTGTTGCTGAAGTTGCTGGATTACGAAGTTTCCAGCCACAACAGTGCCCGGGCGGCGCTCTCAGTGTTTCACAACGATCCAGCCCGGTTTGACCTCGTCATCACTGACCTGACGATGCCGGAAATCAACGGACTGGACATGGCCCGTGAGATGCGCGCGTGCCGTCCGGATTTGCCGGTCATATTGCTGACCGGCTTGACTTCCACGGTGGGGCAGGCGGAACTGGCTGAAGCTGGCATCTGTGAAATGCTCGAAAAACCGGTTTCATTGCAGATGCTCGCTGAGTCGCTGCAACGAGCCCTGAAGCCCGGCTAAAGCCGCCAGGTGAACGGGGCGGGAAGCGCGAAGGCAAGATTTTGAATTTCATCACCGGCAAATCCGGACACGCAAGCCGCGCGCAGGTCATGGTTCAACGCGATTGAAATTTCTTCAATGCACGATTGAATGCCGGTGTTTCGCGCTGGCTGACCGGGATGGGCGGCTTGAACTCTTTCAGGTGAATCTGCAACCGGCCGGCCGCATCCTTCTCCACAAAGTCCAGAAAGGCCAGGTTGATAATAGCCTGCCGGTGGACTCTCACGAATTGTTCCGGCGGCAATTCCGTCTCCCATTGTTTCAGCGGTTTGCGGAACATGAGGTGCTGGTCCTTGCCCCAAAAAATATCGGCGTATTCTCCGCAGGCCATGAAGACCTTGACCTCCGAGAGTTTGAGAAATTGCTGGCGATTCTCTTTTTTGACCAGCAAGGTCAGTGGCGAGATCGGTGGTGTTTCTCCATCTGGACTGTCCGCCTGATTGGCATTCAACGCCAGCCGCACTTTTTTGAGCAGTTGATTGTCCTCTTCCGCCTCGTCCCCGGGGGTGTCCGTCAACCAGCGGACTTCAGATTTCCCTTGGTTCAAATCATGAATGATCCCCACAATCAGTTGCGCCGCCTGGTCCAGTTGCCGGTCCAGATGTTCACGCTGTTTCCGCCGGCGGGAAAGCCGGGCGCGAATGGCTTCCAGAATTTCCGGTAGTTCCGCCGGTTTGGCGATGTAATCATCCCCGCCCAAATTCATGCTGCGGCGAATCTGGCCGCGTTCCGTGCAGCCGCTGAAAAAAATCACCGGGGTTTCGCCCAGCCGCCCATCCCGGCGCAACGCGGAAACCACGCCCTGTCCATCCAGGCCGGGCATCTCCAAATCGCACAAGACCAAGTCCGGCACGAATGACGCAGCGGCTTCCAATCCCTGTTCACCATTGGCCGCCGTCAGCACATCAAAGCCCTCCTTCCGCAAAAATTTGTCAAGCAAGGCGCAAATTTGGGCGTCATCATCTATGACCAGGATTTTTACCATGGATTTCATTGTTCTGCCGGAACGGCCAAACCAACACCCGCCGTGGAACCCGGTGCAATGTAACATTTCTGCACCAGTTGCCAAATCCGCAACTTTAGCTAAAATGCGGTTGCCTGACGGAAAAAGTCGAGTTGTTTTAACCGGGAAAGAAAGACGTTCCAGCCGGGGCTTCAGCACTTCGGAGACACGAAATTGTTTTCATCCTTCGTTACGGGAAGGTGGGATGCCCGCCGCGCGAATATGTGCATCGCCGGTCTGGCTGGCCACATGGACAAACCCATTCAAGTTCAGTAATGCACGGTTTGCGGCAGAGCGGAGCTTTCAGTAAAGCGTTTGAAGGCCGTGGCGAATTCTCTGATTTTGCGAAAAGCGACTTTCTCGCCGCCGCCTGCCCCGTCATACTAGGACTCTGTGAACATCCAGAGCAGTCCGACTGAAAGCCTGAACATCGCCTTGACCACCGTCATCGAACCGCTCGACGTGGCGCGGCTTTTCCCGGTGGATCAACCGCTTGAAGTGGAACTGGGCTGCGGTGACGCCTCGTTCCTGGTGGAATATGCCCGCTGCCATCCGGGCAAAAACTTCATCGGCGTCGAGCGGTTGCTGGGCCGACTCCAGAAGCTGGACCGCAAAGGCCGGCGGCTTGGCCTGATGAATTTGCGCGGCCTTCGGATTGAATCCGCCTATTTTCTGCAATACCTGCTGCCGCCGCACGCCGCCGCCGCGCTGCACATTTATTTCCCCGATCCCTGGCCGAAGAAGCGGCACCGCAAATTCCGGCTCATCGGCGGCCAGTTTCCCGCGCTGGCCTGCACCGCGCTGGCCTCGCGCGGCACGGTTTATTTGCGGACGGATGACGCCGATTATTTTGAGCAGATGAATGAGGTTTTTGGCGCTGCGGTAGAATTCAAAAGCGTGGAAACGCCGGCCGCGTTGGCGGTGATCACCACGGACTTCGAGCGCGATTTTAATGCGAAGGGAATACCCACCTTGCGGGCGGCGTTTCAGCGGCGCGATTGAAGTTCAGACATCAATGACCGGGCCACCACCGCCGCCGGGTGGTTTGGGCGGGCCGGGCGGGCCTCGGCGTTGGATTGTGACGCGGGCGTTGCCGGTCAAGGCATTCAACGCCACTGAAATGACGCTGATGACCAGGGCTCCCAGGAAGGCATACCCAAAGCTATCCACATAAAAACCGGGCTTCATCAAAAAACCGACAAAGTAAAGCAGCAGCGCGTTAATCACCAACGTGAACAACCCGAGCGTGAAGATCAGCAGCGGCAGGGCGATGAGCATGAGAATCGGCCGCACAAAGGCGTTGAGAATGCCCAGCAGCAGCGACGCGACGAGCAGGTTGGTGAACTTGTTGTTGTAGTGAATGTGCGGCTGTAAGACCACCGCCGCCACCAACACGGCGGCCGTGTTGATAATCCAGCTTTGCAGAAACCGCAGGGCTTTTCGGGTGTGCTGACTCATTTCAAAAACCTTCGCAAGATGCGGCACCTGCCTGGCAAAAACAAGGAACGATTTTTATGGATTCGCCGGCGGCTTCACGCCAGATTTTCCAGATGAAGCTTCTTTTCC
>JAJXXI010000283.1 GCA_021781185.1 bacterium | reverse complement strand
TCCATAACCATTAACAAACTAAAATCCATTTGGACTGGATTGAGCCGGTAAGCCCGGTAAAACAATCTGAAAGAGAAATCATCATGCGAAAACTAAATGTCCTGTATTGCTGGGCGGCGACGCTCTGTCTGGGAACGACGATGGCAAGCGCGCAAAAGCCCGATCTGCTCATCGCGAATTTTGAGGGAACGAATTATGGCGCTTGGGCGGAATCCGGCACGGCTTTTGGCGACGGCCCGGCAGACGGAACCTTGCCTGGTCAAATGTCGGTGGATGGATTTCAAGGGCATGGTTTCGTCAATTCGTATCATGGCGGTGATGGATCAACCGGCACTTTGACTTCACGGCCATTTAAAATTCAGCGAAAGTATCTTCAGTTCCTCATTGGTGGCGGTGGATGGCCAGGCAAAACCTGCCTGAATCTGATGATTGATGGCAGGGTGGTGCGCTCCGCGACCGGACCCAATGTGAACCCCGGCGGCAGCGAAAAATTGCAGCCGGCTCAATGGGATATTTCCAAATTTCTTGGTCAGGAAGCGGTATTGGAAATTGTGGACGATGCCACCGGAGGCTGGGGACACATCAATGTGGATCAAATAGTCCAGAGCGATAAACGTCTCAACGTGCCCATCATGCTTCGCGACGTGACACGTGAGATGCGCATCGAAAAGCCGCATCTGAATTTTCCGGTGAAAACCGGGGCGCCAACGCGTCAGGTGACGGTATTGCTGAATGGCCAGGCGGAACGCAGTTTTGATATCGAACTAGCCAACGGTAAGCCTGATTGGTGGGCGTTTTTGGACGCCACGCCATTTAAGGGAAAGACTATCACGATCAAGGTGAATGAATTGCCGGACGATTCGACGGGGCTCAGTTCGATTGACCAAACCACCAAGATCAAGGACAGCAAAAATCTGTATCATGAGACGATGCGCCCGCAGTTTCATTTCACATCGCGCTGCGGCTGGCTCAATGATCCGAACGGTTTGGTCTATTTCCTGGGTGAGTATCATTTGTTTTATCAACACAATCCGTATGGCTGGAACTGGGGTAACATGTCCTGGGGCCATGCCGTGAGCAAAGATTTGGTGCATTGGCATGAATTACCGGTCGCGCTTTATCCTGATAAACATGGCACCATGTATTCCGGTTCTGCCGCAGTGGATTGGAAGAATACTGCCGGTTTTCAGACCGGCAGCGAGCCGGCACTGGTCGCGATGTTTACGGCGGCGGGGAATCCATTCACGCAGGGAATTGCCTTCAGCAATGATCGCGGGCGCAACTGGACTAAATATGCCGATAATCCGGTGCTGGGCCATATTGCCGCTGAAAATCGCGATCCCAAGGTGGTCTGGTATGCGCCGGAAAAGAAATGGGTGATGTCGCTTTACCTTGATCACCATGATTACGCGATTTTTGAGTCACATGATTTGAAACATTGGAGCAAGTTGCAGGACTTCACGCTGTCGGGTGATGCCGAGTGTCCGAATTTCTTCGAGATGCCGTTGGATGGTGACACGAATAACTGGCGCTGGGTTTTCTTCGGTGCCAGTGGCGTGTATGTGGTTGGCAAATTTGATGGCCATAAATTTACACCGGAGACAAAGCCGCGCCACATGGAGAACGGCAACTGTTGGTATGCGGCGCAGGTTTATTCGGATATTCCGTCGAGCGACGGGCGCACCATTTTAATTCCGTGGGGACGATTGCCTAACGGCGATATTTTTAAAGGCATGCCGTTCAATCAAATGATGGGCTTGCCGGTGGAACTTACCTTGCATTCCACCGCTTCCGGTGCTGAATTGCAGATTAGACCGGTGCGGGAACTCAAATCGCTTCGCGGAACGGTTCACAACATTGAATCGCGGACGCTCAAGCCGGGCGATAATCCACTGTCCGGAATCCATGGCGATTTGTTTGAGATCAATGCTGAGATTGCCATTGGCGATGCGAAGAAAATCATCTTCAACTTCCGCGGAATGCCGGTGGTTTATGATACTGAGGCGCATAAAATCACCTGCTTGGGCAATGAGACAACCTTGATGCCGGCGGATGGGAAAATTTTCCTGCATGTATTCGTGGATCGCGCTTCGGTGGACATTTACGGTGGCGACGGAACTCTTTACATGCCCATGGCAAAGGCGCTTTCGCCGATGGATCAGAAGTTGAGCCTTTCTTGTTTGGGCGGCGAAGCTAAAATCATTTTACTCAAAGTGTATAACTTGAAATCGGCTTGGGAGTAATAAGCTCCATGAAAACCATTCGAAAACTGCATTCATTAAATCGGGATATTGGTGGGGCAAACCTGCAGGTTCGCCCTGCCGGGTTCATGGTCGCGATGTTCGCCCAGTTTTTACGATGGCGCCGTTCTGTCGAATTAGCTCTACGGTTTAGGATGTCAAAGCGTGGATTTGCTTTTTCCCGTAATCTCGGTTTGTTTTGCTTGGCCATCTTGATGACGGGCATACAAGCCCGTGGAGAAGTTTCTACCCAATCATTGTTGGAGGAAATGGTGAACTATGATTCGGTGGCGCGCTGGCCGCAGCCGGAGTTTAATTGTAAAATGGCCAGCAGTTATGATCGCGCATCCAAATCGCCAAATCAGCCGGGCTGGTTTGCCAATCAAGACCAAAATCAATTTGTTCGCGAGGAACAAGTGAATGGTCACACGGAACGCGTCATGATGGATGCCGAGGGCCCCGGTTGCATTGTGCGTTTCTGGCTGACGACGGATCGAAACAAGCAGGGCATTTTACGCATCTATCTGGACCGCGCCAAAAAGCCCACCATTGTTTTTCCGGCATTTGATCTTTTGAGCGGCAAGTTTAATGTTGGAGCGCCGCTGGCTCAACCGCATCCCGGCTACAGCGTGAGCGGTGGCGGCGGAAACACGCTCTACCTGCCAATTCCCTACGCCAGGCATTGCAAAATAACTTGGGAGGAACAAAGTCAGGGATCTCGCTATTATCAAATCAATTACCGCACTTACGCACCCGGCACGCAGGTGCAGACGTTCACCTGGAAAAGTTTTGAGTCACTGCGGCCATTGGCTCAGCGGGTGAACCAAACCTTGTTGAATCCGCCAGATTCTCCGTCGGGGCAAAAGCTTTCGATGATCGGCGGGGTTCCTGCTGATGGGAAATTGGATTTGGCTCTGCCTGCGGGACCAAGGGCTTTGCGGCGACTTGAATTAACCGTGCCGACATCACTTTCCGAACGTGAGCTGCGATCACTGGTATTGCAAATGGCCTGTGATGATGAAACGAATATCTGGTGTCCGGTTTCAGATTTTTTTGGCAGCGGCGTGGGTTTGAATCCGGTTGAGAGCTGGTATCGCATGGTGACCACGAATGGCACGATGATTTCGCGCTGGGTGATGCCTTATCAGCACAACGCAAAACTTACGCTGCTCAATCTTGGCTCCAAGCAAGTCAAAGTGTCATTGAGTGCAGTTGTCGCTTCCTGGAACTGGGATGAGCGCAGCATGTATTTTCATTCCACCTGGCATTATCAGGCGGGAATGGAAGCGCCGCCGCCACGCGATTGGAATTATGTGACCATCAAGGGGCGCGGTGTTTATGTCGGCGACACGCTGGCGCTGTTCAATCCCAATCCCGCCTGGTATGGCGAGGGCGACGAAAAAGTCTGGGTGGAT
>JAJXXI010000216.1 GCA_021781185.1 bacterium | reverse complement strand
TCAGGCCGCTCACAACCAAGCGGACGGCAGGCACCGCAGTCAAGCCCTGGTTGGTTACCAGAATGGATTGTTCTTCCAGGCCGTTTTGCCGATCCATGGTCTGACTGGAATTGGTGACGGCGAGCAGGGTGCCCGGAAGATAGGCGATGACATTGAGACTGTTGCTGGCCGTATTGTTGGCGGTGTTCGTGTCCAGCACCCCCGAAGCGCCGACTGACGCGGACAGGGTCAGCATCGCCACATTGGTCGGTTCAATTGAGAGGCGCACATCTGCCAGGCTGCCGCTGGCCAGCGTGCCCAGGCTGAAAATCATATTGCTGCCGGACGCCGTGTAAGCCTGGCTGGCACCTTTCAAAATCAGCCCGGCCGGCAAGGTGTTGGTCAATGCCACCCCGGACGCAGCACCCGGCCCGGCATTTGTGACAACCACGTCGTAACCCGTCAAATCGTTGGTAACAACAGTCTGTGCGGGGCCGTTGATGCTGACGCCGAGATCCACCTGAGTTGGCGGGACGTTGGTCACGTCCACCACCACGTTGGTGGTGACGGTGGTGTTGGTCACGTAGAAATAGGCGGCCGTGACCGTATTCGTGATCAATCCCGCCACCGTCGGTTCGGCGTTCACGGCCAATTGCACAATACTGCCAAAAGCGAGTGCACCGAGATCAAACACCATGATACCGTTATCATTGGTGATCGAACCCTGATTCAGGCTGCTGGAGGCGCTCAAAATTTGAACCGAGCCCGGCAGGGCATTGGTCACCACCACATCCTGCAAATCAGCAACCAGATTGGTCACGTAGATCGTGTAGGTCAGTGAATTGCTGACGAGAATCGAACTGGAAGAACTGGAGGCCGAAAGGTCGAATACCTGGGCTTCAACCCGGGCGTGGACGGAAAGCCAGGCCGCCGCCAGCAAGATCAGGAAAGGGAACTTGAACGGGCTGCTCATACCGAAAGGCAAATCATCCCAAGTTTCATGTTGGCAGTAGCATGACAACAACGGGCGCTAAGACGCAATTCTTTAATTAGAACACGGCGGCTCACGCCGCATACGGCGTATCGGCAAACGCCGGCTGGGTCAGATCGCGGGGCACGGATGCCCGCTCGCCACCAGTCCAAACTTCTGTAACTCTTAAACCCGCCGGCGCGTCTGCTTTGGCCATTCGACACAATCTTTTCATGTTCGATTCATTTGCAAAACAGTTGCTGGTCCTCGTCGCTTGCCTGGCCGGGCTGTGGTTTGCCGCGCCCAAGGCCGTGGCCCGCACCTGGTTCGCCCCGTCCGTAAAATGCTCGGAAACCGCCGACTTTTTCACGCTCGACAACGGCATCCTCCGCGCCGAAATCGAGAAACGCAATGGCAACATGACTTCACTCGTCTATCAAGGCCATGAACTGCTCACGCAGAATGGCGGCTATTGGTCGTCCGTCGGGCGCGGGAATGGCCGGTCGGCCGGCCACACCGCCTCCGTGCGGCTGAACACGCCCGGGCGGGTGGAGGTTTCGTGCCAGTCCGGCAATGTCGGCGGCACGACCAATGCCGCGCTGGACGCGGATTACATCTATTCGCTGGGCCGGGGCGAATCCGTGATTTACGTGGCCGCCGTGCTGCATCATGGGCCCGGGATGCCCGGCTATGGCACCGGCGAATCGCGCTATTGTCTCAAGCTGAATCCTGACGTCTTTAATTTTCTCTCCGTGGACGCCGACCGCCAGCGCCTGATGCCTTCCGGTTACGATTGGGACCATGGCGTGCAGTTGAACATGAAGGAAGCGCGCCGCCTGACCACCGGCATTCACCGGGGCGAGGTGGAGCACAAATACGATTATTCCGCCGTGCTGGCCGAGACGCCCGCCTACGGCTGGTTCGGCACGCAAAGTCATTTGGGGCTCTGGCTCATCAATCCCAGCCAGGAATACATCGGCGGCGGCCCCACCAAGGTGGAACTCACCGGCCATCTGGATGTGAATCCCGGCGGCACGCCCACGCTGCTGAACATGTGGCAGGGCAGCCATTACGGCGGCACCTCGCTCGCCATCGCGCCAAACGAGAACTGGACCAAGGTCATCGGCCCGTTTGCGATATATTGCAACACCCGCCCCACTTCCGTTGCGGCCTGGAAAAATGCGCTCGCCCAGGCCCGCACCGAAACGAAGCACTGGCCTTACGCTTGGTTCAAGGATCCCAATTACCCCACCGCCGCCGAACGCGGCACCGTCACCGGCAAAATCATCTTGCGCGACGCGTTTGATCCGCAGGCGCGCATGAGCAATGTCTGGGTGGGAGTGGCCGCGCCGGATTATCGTCCGCCCGTGCTGCGCCCAAGTGGCCGCCGCCGGTTCAGACACACCAATGCGCCGTCCATGAACTTCACGAACTGGGCCAGCCGCGCCGGCTTCCCGCCGCTGGTGGACTGGCAGCGCGACACAAAATTCTACCAGTTCTGGGCGCGGGCGGATGCCCATGGCAATTTCACCATCCGCAATGTCCGGCCCGGCGATTACACGCTGCATGCGTTTGGCGATGGCGTGATGGGTGAATTTGCCCTGACCAACGTGACTGTGACCGCTGGCAAAAAAACGTCGTTGGGCCGGCTTTACTGGCAGCCGCTGCGCTTTGGCCGCACCGTTTGGCAGATCGGCATTCCCGACCGCACGGCGCGTGAATTCCGGCATGGCGACCATTTCTGGCAATGGGGGCTTTATTACCAATATCCCAAGGATTTTCCGCACGATGTGGATTTCATTGTCGGGAAAAGCAACTGGCGGCGGGACTGGAATTACGCCCAGCCACCGAGGATTTCCGGCCCCACCGGCCCCGTCATCAGCGAGGACGAGGACGCCGGCGCCGACAACGCCGAATCCGCGCCCGCCCACCACAGCCGCGAAATCGAGGACACGACCTGGAAAATTGAGTTCCAGATGACCAACGCGCCATCGGGAAAAGCCACCCTGCGGCTGGCCTTTGCCGGCGCGCGCGAAGGCTGCGTGGTGGGGGTGAAAATCAACGGCCACGACATCGGCAACACGGGCCGGCTGCCCGCGACCGGCGTGATGCACCGCGACGGCATTCGCGGCTACTGGTTTGAGCGCGACCTGACCTTTGACGCCGCCCTGCTGCATCCCGGCAACAACATCTTCAAACTGACTTCCTACGCAAACAACTGGACGCAAGGCGTGCTGTATGACTGCGTGCGGTTGGAGTTGAACGAACACCCGTAAAATGCTTGGTTGCCGGCCGGAGCAGTCCTTCCTCCACCATTTTTCCAAGTGTTGACGCCGCCTCCGGGCGGTGGCCATGAATCAATTCGCCAACCGCGCGACGGGGCGCGTCATTTTCAAAACTTGAATCCTGAAGGCTGAAGCCTGAAACTTCGCGGCACATGAACCGCATCGTTGAGAAATTTGGCCAGCTACGGAAATCCGCCAAAAAGGCGTTGGTAGTTTACATCGGCGCGGGTGATCCAAATCTGGAAGCCACGCGGCAGCTCGCCCTCGCCTTCGACCGCGCGGGCGTGGATGTGCTGGAACTGGGCGTGCCGTTCAGCGATCCGCTGGCCGATGGTCTGGTCAATCAACTTGCCGCGCAGCGCGGGCTGGAATCCGGCACCACGCCGCCGAAACTGCTGGCCACCATCACCGCGATTCGCCGGGAAGCG
>JAJXXI010000486.1 GCA_021781185.1 bacterium | reverse complement strand
GCAAGGATCCAGCCCAGGATGACAAAATTAACCAGCGTATTGCCGAGCAGAATGGTCCACAGGAATCGTTCGGGCTTTTCCATGAAGCCGTGCAGGGTCAATGCCTGGGCCTTGCCGGCCCGCGCCAGCCGCCGCACGCGCAGACGGTTCAGCGCAAAAACGCCCGCCTCCATGCCGGACAGGGTAAACGACAGCATCAGGCACAAGCCCAGGCCGAACAAAGTTGGTAGCTGGCCGGTCATTTCAGGGTTTGCACCAGCAGTTCCCGCACGCGGCGTTCATCCACCACTTGCGCGTTGAGTTTCAGGCCGGCAAACGTCGCCGATTCGCCCGCCGTGGGCACCACGCCCAGCAGATGCGTGAGCAGTCCGCCCATCGTTTCCACCTCGGCCACCTCGGGCAAGGCGGGAAATTCCCGGCGGAAATCCTCCAGCCGCATCGTGCCGTTCACCCGCCAGTTGCCGGGCGAGAGTTTCTCCAGCACAAACCCCTGCGGCTCCGTTGCCACGCGGATTTTCCCGACGATGCCGCCAAGGATGTCCTCCATCGTCACCAGCCCGGCGGCTCCGCCGAATTCGTCCAGCACCACCGCCAGCCCGCGCTGCTGTTTTTGCAGGGCGCGAAACAACTGGAGCAGATTCATGGACTCGGGCACGAAGGACGGAAACTCGATCACCTCCGCGAGGTCCGCCTGCGGGTCAAGCAACAAGGCGCGCGTGTTGAGAATGCCGACAATGGTGTCCGGCGTCTCGTCGTAGATGGGCAGCCGGCGGTGCTTGTATTTCCGCGCCGCCGCCAGCATTTCCTCCACCGTGGCCTCGTCGGAAATGCAGGCCATGCCCGCGCGCGGACGCATCACGTCGTGGGCGGTGCGACGATCAAGACTGATGATTTGCAGGATGATTTCCCGCTCGGATTCTTCGAGTGTGCCCTGCTGCCAGGCCAGTTCGAGCAGTTCCTGGTATTCCGCCTCGGTCACGGCGGCGGGCGGGGCGGCCTTGGCGGCGGCCTGCTTGAGAATGGCGGCATTCGTCCACTGCGCGGCGCGGTAAAACGGCTTGGTCAACTTGCGGAACGCCAGCAGCGGCCACGCCACGCGCAACGCCCAACGCTCCGGCTGGCGCACCGCCAGGGTTTTGGGCAGCACCTCGCCGATGAGCAGCACCACCATCACCACCGTGAGGAGGGTGATGGCCAGCCCCCAGTGGGAGTCAAAAACCATTTGCAGCGCGGCGGCCAGGATGGTGGCGTTGGCGAACGTATTGCCCAGCGCCAGCGTGGCCTGCAGATCATGGGGACGTTCGAGCAGGTCGGAAACAATCTTGCCCGCGCCAGCCTGCCTCTCCGCGAGCTGGGCCACCTGCCACTTGCTGAGGGAGAACAGCGCTGTCTCCGCCAGCGCGAAGAAGAAACTCGCGCCCGCAAAGACCAGCATGACAAGAACCATCGCCGTTTCCATGCGGTCAGCTTAGGTAAAATGCGGGTCACGGCAAAGGCGAATCCGGGAAAGACGGAAACAACGTTGCCCGGGGAAACCAGGAACAACCCGCGTCCCCAGCACCAGTAACCCCGGGCACCCTGAATCCAATTTTTCCTCAAAGCGGACCAAAAATCCATTTGACAGCTTCAGGATATGGCATCAATCTATCCGCATCCGTTGATTTGACGGACTCATAAAGAGTGGTTGAGGGACTGGCCCGCTGACACCACGGCAACCGATTGAATTTAAGTTTCAATGACAGGTGCCAATTCCAGCTCAAGCATCATTGGCTTGGGAAAAATGAGAAGTGATGCACAACCGTTTTGTCGCCCCTTCTCCTTGTGAGTCGGGGCTTTTTTGTTGCCCGGATCAAACCCGGTGTGGCCGGGCTGTCGCCTGGCCCTGTTAAAATGTTTGGGCGGCGCAGCGACGCCGCCCGGCCGGAGAAATTATTTATGAGTGAACATCACGGTTTCATGAAGGCGCTCAAGTGCCGCGAATGCGGTCGCGAATATCCGCTCACCGCCACGCACGTCTGTGAATTCGACTTTGGCCCGCTGGAAGTGGCCTACGATTACGATCGCATCAAAAAATCGCTCACCCGGGCGGCCATTGAATCGCGCCCGAAGACCATGTGGCGTTACCGCGAACTGCTGCCCATCGCCGGGGAACCCACCGTGGGCAGGCAGGTCGGTTTCACGCCGCTCATCAAGGCCGACCGGCTGGCGAAGGCGCTGGGCATCCGCGAACTATACGTCAAGAACGACGCCGTGAATTATCCGACGCTCTCGTTCAAGGACCGCGTCGTCAGCGTGGCGTTGAGCCGCTCGAAGGAGCTTGGTTTTGACACCGTTGCGTGCGCTTCCACGGGCAACCTCGCGAACTCCGTGGCCGCCAACGCCGCGAGCGCGGGCTTGAAATCCTACGTGTTCATCCCGTCGGATTTGGAGCAGGGGAAAATTTTGAATTCGCTCATCTACGGCGCGAATGTCATTGGCATCAAAGGCCATTACGACGAAGTGAACCGTCTCTGCGCCGAAATCGCCGGCAAGTTCGGCTGGGCGTTTGTGAACGTCAATATGCGCCCCTACTACGCCGAAGGCTCCAAGAGCATGGCGTATGAAATCGCCGAACAGCTTGGCTGGCGACTGCCGCAGCACACGATTGTGCCGATGGCGTCCGGCTCATTGCTGACGAAAATCCACAAGGGCTATCAGGAATTGACCAAGCTCGGGCTGGTGGCGAATTCCGAGACGCACATCCACGGCGCGCAGGCCACGGGCTGTTCGCCGATTTCCGTCGCGCAGAAGGCCGGCCTTGATTTCTTCAAGCCGGTGAAGCCCGACACGATTGCGAAATCACTTGCCATCGGCACGCCTGCCGACGGTTTCTACGCGCTCAAGGTGATGCGCGACACCAATGGCGCGGCCGACGACGTGACCGACGATGAAATCCGCGACGCCATCAAGCTGCTGGCCGAGACGGAAGGCATTTTTGCCGAGACCGCCGGCGGCGTGACCGTGGGCGTGGCCAAGAAACTCATTGCGTGCGGGAAGATTCCGAAGGATTCTTCCGCCGTCATCTGCGTCACCGGCAACGGATTAAAAACACTCGACGCCGTTAATGGCTACTGCGGCAAACCGCGCGAAATCAAGCCGAGCCTGCGCGAGTTCGAGGCGCTGCTGGCGCAGGAAGAAAAAGTGAACGCATAAAAATTTATGTCAAAGAAAGTCCGCATCCCCACGCCGCTCCGCAAGTTGACCAACAACGAGGAGCTCATCGAAATCAACGCCGCCACCATCGGCGAGGCGATCGTCGAATTGCAGACGCGCTTCCCCGGCATCCAGGAACGCCTCGTGGATGAAAAGGGCGAGGTGCGCCGCTTCGTCAACGTCTATGTCAACGAGGAGGACATCCGCTTTCTCAAGAACCGCGAGACGCCGCTCAAGGACGGCGACGAAATCAGCATCATCCCGGCCATCGCGGGAGGCTAGCATATTGCGGGTGGGACGAGGCGGCCAGACGAGCCACGGCTCGCGGGGACGCCCCCGCCAGAAATGCCAGTCAAACTATTTAATTCTATGGCCAAGACAAAGAAAAAACTTTCGGCGACGAAATCCACCACGCCCACGCAACAGCGTCTGTGGCTGATGTATCCGCCCAAGCTCATCAAGAAGCCGTTCATC
>JAJXXI010000381.1 GCA_021781185.1 bacterium | reverse complement strand
CGCGGGCGGCGGCGCGTAGGTTCTCCGGCATCGCCTCGCGCAGTTGCTCGGCGTATTTTAAATGCAGCGGCGTGGGGTTGCCGAGATGCGGCACCACGTTGTCCGAGCGGATGACCGGCGGCGGCGCAGTGCTTTCGGCGGCGATGGTTCCAGTTAGAATGCCACCGAGGATTTGCGGCATGGGTGAACGCGCATGTTTCAGTTCCGCCAGGGCGGCGTTCTTGACGACTTCCTTCTGCTCCTCCTTCAGCGGCGGGAATTTGCCATCCCACATCGGGTCAATCGCCTTGATGCGGTCGGGAATGGGCGGGTGCGTGGCCAGCGCGCCAAACATGGCCTCCCCAAGGCCGTTGCCGAAAAACATGTGGCAGAGGTCGGGCGCATGCTCGGATTCCAGTTTTGAACCGTAGCTGTAGCGGCCGATTTTTTGCAGTGCGCCGGAAAGCCCGCCGGGATTGCGCGTGAATTGAACCGACGAGGCGTCGGCGAGAAATTCGCGCTGGCGGCTCACGGCGGCCTGAATCAGCCGGCCGAAGAAAACGCCGATGGCTCCCAGAATGACCAGTGCCAGGCCAAGCAGCGGCAGCGCGTTATTGCGCTCGCGGCTGTTGCCACTGCGGGCATAAAGCAGAATCCGGCCAATGGTGGCGAGGCAGAGCAATCCAAAAATGATGCCGATGAGCCGGAGGTTCAGGCGCATGTCGCCATTCAAGATATGGCTGAATTCATGGCCGATGACGCCCTGCAATTCATCGCGGGACAGCAGTTCGATGCAGCCGCGCGTCACGCCAATGGCGGCGTCGCCGGTGGAATGCCCGGCGGCGAAAGCATTAATCCCGCGCTCATTTTGCAGGACATACACCTGCGGCATCGCCACGCCGGAGGCGATGGCCATTTCCTCGACGACGTTGAGCAGCTTGCGTTCGTTGGGGTCGGTGGTGTTTTGATTCACCAGGCTTCCGCCCATCAGAGTGGCCACGGCACCACCGCCGCCGGAGAGTTCGTTGATCTTGTAGGCGCTGCCCAAAGTGATCACTGCCAACACGCCGAAGACGGCGGCCAGAAAAACTTTAGGATTCCACAAGGCCAACTGAACCGGAGCGCTGTCGTAGCCGTAGCTGTGATGTTGCTTGGCCTGAACCCCGGCAAAGACGATCAGCGCGATGAAGTAAATCGCCGTGATGAGCACCGCCACGGCCAAAATAAAATAAAGGACCAACCACTTGGTCTTGCGCCGGGCCTGGTCTTGTCGGGCAAAAAAGTCCATGGAATTTCGCGAGTAGCAGCCGGGCAACGGGGCTTAAATCAATCTGACCGTAAATTTGAAGCCTCCTGGTGCCGGCTGCTTCACGATTCAGATGAAGGAAACCTTGGGCGCGTCCTTCTGTTCCGGCTTGTCCACCACGAAGAGTTCCGCCGGACCGAAGTTGAACGTATTGGCAATGAGGTTGCTCGGGAACACTTCGCGGTCGGTGTTGTAGATCATCACGGAGTCGTTGTAAGCCTGGCGAGCGAAGGAGATTTTGTTTTCCGTGGAGGTCAGTTCCTCGGTGAGCTGCATCATGTTCTGGTTCGCCTTGAGGTCGGGATACGCTTCGCTGACCATCATGAGCCGGCTCAACACACCGCCCAAACCGGATTCGGCCGAGGCCAGGCTTTTCATGGCAGTGGCATCGCCGGGATTCGCGGCGGCGGCTTTGGCGGCGGCAGACGCAATGTTGCGCGCCTGCGTGACGGCTTCAAGCGTGCCGCGCTCGTGCGCCATGTAACCCTTGGCGGTTTCGACGAGATTCGGAATCAGGTCGTAGCGGCGCTTGAGCTGGACGTCAATCTGCGCGTAAGCGTTTTTGTAGCGGTTGCGCATGGTGACCAGCTTGTTGTAAACGCCGACAGCCATGGCCGCGACGATGATGGCCACAACCAGCAATCCGCCAACCACAATCAGAGCAATCGTCCCCAAGGCGAGCGTGGCCGGTTCGGCGAGCATAATTCCAGTATTCATATTTTTTCTTTCGTTAAGTTCCCTAACAGTTTTACCGAATCATGCCGCCGGGCAATGATAATTTCCGGGCAAATTCGGAATCCGGCACACCACACAATTATTCGACCGCCGGTGGATTCAGGCGTTCACCGCCTGAGGTGCGCGCTCCCCGGTCCTACGGCTCGACTTCCACCGGCATGCCAACCCACGCCAGTTTCAGAAGATACTCCGCATCCCAGTTCGCCAGCCGGAAACAGCCATGTGATTCCGTGCGTCCGACCAGCTCCGGCACCGGCGTGCCGTGCATCCCGTAACCCGGCCGGTCCAGACCGATCCACGCCACGCCGACGGGATTGTTCGGGCCGGGTGGAAGAATCAATTTATGGCCGATGGCCTGCAACTCAGTCGATTCAGGAAACAGTTCCGGGTTGACCGTGTAATTGGGATTCGCGATGACCACGACAACATGAAGTTCACCCACCGGCCGCTTTTCAACTTTCGCCGCAATGCTGCACGGAAAGTGTGCCAGCAGATTGGTGTTTTGGTCAAACGCCTCCAGGTATCGTGCCGATAAATGGATGACCACGAACGATGCCTGTTCCGGCGGTTCCGGATACACAACCGCAGGAATCTTTATAACGGTTCCGGCCAGAACGGCAGCCCAATCCAAGTCGGGATTCAGTTTTCGAATGAGCAAAGGATTTGAATGCGCCTTCTCCGCGATCAGTTCCAGAATGGTTTCGTAATCCATCACGGTCTGCTTGGATTTGGCAAGCCACGTTTTCCCCAGCGGCTGCAACCGTGCAAGATCATTCGTGGTGACCACATAAGTCGTCAGCAACGGTGCCTCCAGCGGGAGCAACGCCCGGGTGTTGGTGTCAAGCACGCCAGTCTCAGGTAGTTTGACGGACCGCTGAAAGGCGGCGATGGCCGCGCGCGTCTGGGAACCGATGGCCCCGTCAATGGGGCCGGGAGAAATCACCCGGCGGGCCAAGGCGACCTGCGCCTCGAATCCATCCCGCACTGGTCGTGGAAAATCCGCCGCAGCGGCCGGCACGACGACTGGTGATGTGGGCAGCTTCGGCGCAGGCGGAATCGGTTTTGGCCGGGGCAGTTCGATTGGGCGAGCTTCAGCCTTGGATTGCATGGGGGCCGGTGTTTTGGCTTTGACCACCGGCTTGGGGTGTTTTTGCTCCCACCATAGCCAGCCCAATCCGCCCAGCACCGTCAGCAAGAGCAGCACGGCAAAAAAATCACCGCCGCGATGGCGGCGGCGGACAGATGGCTTTTTCCAACTCGGCACGCCGGCAACTTAACAAGCGGCGGGAACAGTCCCAAGTTTTGATTTTCTTACGGCAGCCTCAACAAAGCCTCGGCAATCAGCTTTGCCGTCATCTCGCACCCCAGAAGGCTCGTGTTAATAACCATGTGATACATCAGTGGATCGTTGATGTCGGCGTTGTAATACGTTTTCACATAGCGCGTCCGGGCCAGCTCCTCCCCGACGCAAAATTCGCGAGCCTCAGCCAGTGTCTTGTGATCATCCCGGGCGATCCTCTCGATGCGGTCTTCCAGCGGTGCCACCAGCCGCACATGCAGCACATGCGGCACCTTGGCCGTGACAATGTTTCCCGCCCGGCCAATGAGAATGACGCTCCCCAATTCCGCAAATTTCAAAAGCGTCTCG
>JAJXXI010000747.1 GCA_021781185.1 bacterium | reverse complement strand
TTGGTCGGCCTGCTGACGGCCATGGAACTGGCGCTGGAGATCGGCGTCGAAAACATCGCCGCCGAACTGCTCCGCAAACGCGCCTGGCTGGTGCCCGCATTGCAGGCCAAAGGATATACGGTTCTCAACGCCACGCCGAATCCGGAAAACGCCAGCGGGATCACCTCATTTAATGCGCCGGACAAGGATCTGGCTGGACTTAACCAAAAACTGACGGAAGCCGGCATCGTCGCCTCGCTGCGCACCGACCGCAAGGGACAGGATTATCTCCGATTTTCGCCACATTTTTACACGACCGATGCTGAATTGGAACGTGTCGTGGGAATGCTCTAAAATATTTGGCTTTGACCAAAGCCGAGCAAGACTCGCCTGAGTTGAATGTTTCTGTAAATTTGAAAGTTTGTTGAGCTTTGAGCCAAGATTTCAAGTGGTTGGCTTGTGAAAATCATGAAGATGGTTTTGAGAGGTCATTCCCGGAAAAAATCTGCCGAATGACGTCCTCAATCGGAACTTCCTGAATATCAATGTCACTGACGATCAGTTCATCGAGCAGCGCCTTGCAGACCGGAATCACGCGGTCGCGTTTTACTTTCAGTGTGATGGCACTGCTGGTCTTTTCCAAAATTTCGCCGTAGCGCGAAATATTTTCCAAAGCTGGTTGCTGGTTTGAAAGCTCGCACTGAATGGTCACCAGTTTGAAGTCGGCGAAACGATCCACGATGTCACCCAATTTCCCGTCAAAGAACAATTTTCCATGATCAATGATGATGACGCGGTCACAAAGCGCCTGAATGTCAGCCATGTAGTGGCTGGTCAGCAAGATCGTCGTTTTCTGTTCGGCATTGTGCCGACGGATGAATTCACGAACAGTTTTCTGTGAGACAACATCAAGGCCAATGGTCGGCTCGTCGAGAAATAGAATTTTAGGTTGGTGGAGCAACGACGCGATGAGTTCCATTTTCATGCGCTCTCCCAGGGACAGTTCGCGGACACTGACATTCAATTTACCCCTGACATCGAGCAGTTCAGTAAGCTCATCAACGGTTCGGTTGAAACGGTCCGCAGCGATGCCGTAGATTTTTGCGTTCAGCTCCAGCGATTCACGGGCGGGCAGATCCCACCAAAGCTGGTTTTTTTGACCTAATACCAGTGCGAACTGGCGGCGGTAGGCATCCTGACGTTCCCACGGCGTGTGGCCTAGCACCTTTGCTGATCCGCTCGCGGGATGAAGCAATCCGGCCAGCATCTTCAGGGTGGTGGTTTTGCCCGCACCATTGGGTCCCAGAAAGCCAACCAGTTCGCCAGGTTCGATTTTGAAGCTGACGTCATCAACCGCCAGAGTCCGCTCGTAGTGCCGCCGAAACAACCCTTTCACCGCCCCGGCAAATCCCGGCCGTTTCTGGTAAGTATGAAAGGCCTTGGTAAGATGGTTGACTTCAATGGCGAACATTCAAGTTTTCAGCTCTGAGTTCCAGATTGAGACAGACTGGGGGTTGAAAACTCCCAAAAAACAAAAACTTTTCACCGCATCAACTGCTTTTCCAAATAATGAACAATCTGCCGAACATTGGAATCCACTTCCATGCGGTCCTTGACCAGGCGGCAGGCGTGCAGCACGGTGCCATGATCGCGTCCACCAAAAGCCTCGCCAATGGTGTTAAGCGAACTCTCCGTCAAAGTGCGGGACAAATACATGGCGATCTGACGTGGGAAAGCAATGTTTTCGGGACGCCGTTTGCTGGTCATATCGGCCAGACGAATATCGTAATGCTCAGCCACTTTTTTCTGGATGAATTCAATGCTGATGGTCATCCGTCCTTCTTCATGAAGAATTTCACGCAAAAGGCCTTCGACCACTTCGATGGTCAGCTTCTTGCCCGTAAGCGAAGCATAGGAAGCCACGCGGATAAGTGCCCCCTCAAGCCTGCGGATATTCGTGCGGATGCGGTTGGCCAGAAAATTAATGACGTCATCTGGCAAGACAACTCCCATGAATTGCGCCTTTTTATGGAGGATCGCCAGACGCGTTTCGACATCGGGAGCTTGCACGTCAGCCGTCTGCCCCCATTCAAAGCGGGAAACCAACCGCTGCTCAAGTCCTTGAATTTCACTCGCTGGCCGGTCGCAGGTCAGCACGATTTGTTTATGCGATTCGTGCAAGGCATTGAAGGTGTGAAAAAATTCTTCCTGAATGCGCTCTTTCCCAGCTAAAAATTGGATGTCATCAATCAACAATACTTCGCTTTGCCGGTATTTTTTACGAAAGGCGACAAGCTTGTTGTTCTGGATGGCCTCAATGTATTCGTTCGTGAATTTCTCAGAGGAAACATACGCTACGCGTGCGCTCTTTTTATTACCAGCCACATGCTGACCAATCGCTTGCAAGAGGTGGGTTTTACCCAGACCGACACCTCCGTAAAGAAACAATGGATTGTAGGCTTTGCCCGGAGTTTCCGCCACGGCTTTGGCGGCTGCATAAGCAAAATTATTGTTGTTGCCCACCACAAAAGTGTCAAACGTGTTTTTAGGATTGAAATGCAAATCCCCGTTTGCAAACGAACGATCCATGGCAGGTTCTACCACCTTGGTTTTGGGAGCGGCGGCCACAGGTTTAGCTAAAGCAACCGCCTGAAAATTAGCCTTGAACTTTACTTGCAGCCTGCAGCCTGCGGCCACAGCCACCGCATCCTGCATCAGACTGAGGTAATTGTCTTTGAGCCAGACCTCACAAAATTCATTGGGTGCTTCCAATGTGATTTGATGACCGTCCAGCGTGCTGGCACGCAAGGGAGCGAACCACATGTTAAAGGTGTCCTGACTTAACTTGGCGCGTAAATGATCCTGCGCCGAGTGCCAAATTTTTTCTGCCGAAATCTGCATGATGTTTCCGCAAATGCCCAAATTTAAGGTTTTATTCACTTTGTCTTTCAGACTCTTTTCCTGCTCCAATTAACGATCAGTCAACCGTGTCGGATAGGGTTATTCAAGTGAAAACGTGAATTCTTTCACCCGAACACTCAACTCACCCAAAAAATAACTTACTTTAATAACTTATTTCCAATGCCTTGCGTTAAATATAAAACTGTTGCCATTTTATTTTCGACAACAGTTTATTCTATTGCACACAGCCAGTAATGATGTTGATGTTTTTAGGAGATTGCGGTTCAAGTTACGAGGACAACATATTAACTTTTGTTCGCAAGTTATTCACATCTCAACAAAATGCGTAAATCGGGTCACTTTCCCGATATTTTTAAAAAATATCGTCTATAGAGCTTCTTTCAAAACTGTAGCAGCCGACGTCAGAAGGCTCCATTTCCCCTGAAATTTGAGCCTCGTCACCTCGGCTGCTACTGGGTTTTGAACGAGCCTCTATAGAGCCAGTTTCAAAACCAGCCGTTGGTTGAGGGCTACGGGTGAGTTTGGCGGCGGTTCAACGATGAAAAACTCATTTTCCATCTCCAACCGCCGGTTTGGCGACGCGGGCAACCATGCTCCGCCCGTCGCACCGGTTTGCGGTGCGGGTGTCAGGGCCGCCCAGCGCCGGCGGCGGGCCGTGCGAGCTTCAACACAGCCGCGCAAACAGCGCGGTGGCCGTCAGGGCCACCAATCCAAACATCAAATGGCACATCACCTTGGTCGCGCCCCGCACGCGCACCCAGCGTCCGCCATA
>JAJXXI010000503.1:3224-3674 GCA_021781185.1 bacterium | reverse complement strand
ATGCGCTTGGCCGCAACTTCCAAGTGACGGGTCCTGTTAGTGGTATGACCGGAAATCCACCATATATGTGGTCCGTGGATGTTCCCGTGAGCAATCCCAACACGGTTACGAGCATTGATTTAACGTATGTCAGTGGCAATGGCTCGTATGCCACGGCCACGATTTTGGGTGTCAGCGCCCAGACAGGCGGTTCTGGTCCGTTCGCTCCATTGGCGATCAACGGTTACAATTACGACGTGGTAGTAGAAAACGGCGCACCTAGCCCGGTTGTATCTCCGTCCATCACTGACGTAGCCAACCAGACCAATGGCGCCTTGAGCATCGGCGGTGAGCTCTGGGTCGGTAATAATGGTGTGGGTATCTACAATCTTACCAACGGAACGATTAATGCCAGCAACTGGGTCAACGTTGGTCGTTACGGCGGCACGGGAACGTTTAACATGGCTGGTG
>JAJXXI010000503.1:0-3214 GCA_021781185.1 bacterium | reverse complement strand
AGCCGTGGGAGCGGTTGGAATTATGAATCAGAGCGGCGGCACCATCAACAGTTCGTCCGAAGTGTGGATCGGGCAGGCCAACAACACCCCCGGTCTCGGGACGGGAACCTACAACATCAGCGGAACCGCTGTTTTAAATGTGACCAACTGGCTGGCGGTTGCCCGGGAGGGCGGCATTGGCACCCTGAATATTTCCGGGGGCAGCATCTACAAAACCGGCAACGGTAATGTGACCATTACGCACGGCACTGGAGCCGCTGGCACTGTTAATCAATCTGGCGGGACGTTCACCGTCGCTTCCGGCCAGGTGTTCATCGGTGAAGACAGCGGCGCTGCCACTTGGAACATGACTGGTGGCACGGCCAATTTTGGGGTTGTTCACATTGATCAAAATGCCAGTGCATCCGGCACTTTGAACTTGAACGGCGGCGTGATGTCGTTGCAGGAACTGACGACCGGCAACACCGGTGGTTACAGCACCCTGACCTTTGATGGGGGAACGCTTCAGGCGACTGGCGACAACGCCAATTTTCTCCATGATTTAACGGAAGTGGACCTGAATGCAGGCGGCGTGACGATTGATTCGCAAGCCTACAATATCACCATTCCACAAGACTTGCCGACCTTTGGCTCGGGGAGTGGCGGGCTGACCAAAGCGGGCTCGGGCACGCTTACGCTGACCGGAGCGAATTCCTACTCGGGACCAACGATTGTCAGTGGCGGTAAACTGGCCGTCAGAACGGATTCGACCGGCGGCGGTGAGTATTTGGTTGCGGATGGTGCGGAACTTGCGGAAGAAGTTCTTTCTGCAAACGCCCAACTTAACATGGCAAATTTCACGGTGGGCACCTCCACCGGGGTAACGCTTGATTTCGATTTGGGTAATTTCGGCAACCCCACCGCTGCTCCGATAAATGTCGGCGGCACGTTTGCCGCCAACGGAACCATTACGATCAACATTGCTGATGGGCTTCCGCAACTTGGCGAGTTTCCGTTGATCCAATATCCGCCTGGTGGCATGACTGGCAGCCCTGCTTTTGCGATCGGTTCGCTTCCAACCGGTGTCACCGCAAGCATTGTTAACAACACTGGAAACAATTCGATAGACCTGAATATCACCGCGGCGAACCTACCGCGCTGGGACGGACAAGCCGGCGGGAACTGGGATATCGGACTGACGACGAACTGGATTAACATCGGAACCGGATTGCCGGTCTTTTACCATGATGGCGACGCGGCTGTATTCGACGACAGCGCCGCAGGCACCACGACGGTCAATCTGACGACAACGGTCCACCCGGGAACCGTCACGGTGACCAACAGTAGTTTGAATTACACGTTTGTTGGAACGGGCAGCATCGCCGGTTCGATTGGATTGAACAAACAAGGGAGCGGCACGTTGAGCGTTCTAAATGCGGGTGACAATAGTTATACCGGCCCCACGGTTATTTCCGGTGGAACATTGAGCGTCACCAATCTGGCCGACGGCGGTTCACCCAGCGCAATCGGTGCATCTTCGGCCGATCCTGCCAATTTGGTGTTGGCGGGTGGATCATTGAGTTACTCCGGTCCGGCCACTACGATCAATCGCGGTTACTCGCTTCAATCCACCAATGGCAGCGGGATTGATGCTGAGAATAATCTGAGCGTGAGCGGCTTGGTGACAGCTGCGGCAGGCAGCAGTTTCACGAAAACGGGGCCGGCTCAACTGGCCTATTCAACCGCTGGCAACAACACCCTTTCCGGCGGGGATTATCTGGTCCAGGCCGGTAGCGTGGTGATTGACGGTTCGGCCGGGCCGCAAACCAATACGGTTCAGGGAGCCTTCCGGGTTGCCGGCAGTGTCAATGCGGTGGCAACCCTGACCAATGCCACCTTGAACGTCAATGACAACGCGGTCGGCAATGTCACTGGCTCCTTTGGCTCCATGACCATGAGCAGCAATTCAACCTTGAACGTGAACTCTTGGTTTACGCTGGGTGATGCTGCCAATTCCGTTTCCTTCTTCACCATGAATGGAGGCACGTTGAATGTTCCCAATGGCCGCCTCTTCCTGTGTTCGGCCCCGGGCACGATGGCGACCTTGAATATCAATGGCGGCGTGGTCAACAAAAATTCGGGCGATATCACTTGCATCGCTGACGGTGGGTGGAATGGCTCTGGCGCACGCACGGGTGTCGTCAATCAGGTCGCCGGCACGTGCAATTTCAATACGGACGTGCAAGTTGCAAATACGGCACTGGCTACCGCAGTTTACAACTTCCACGGTGGAGCGATCAATTCCACCAACGAATGGTTTGTGATCGGCAGATCCGGTGGTAATGGAACCTTTAACATGGATGGCGGCACGCTCACGCATGTGAGCGGTGGCCAGCCGGCCTTCATCGTGGGTAGCGGTGCCGGCAATAACAGCCTTTTCAGCGTTGGCGTCCTCAATCAAAGCGCGGGCACAATCAACTGCTCGAGTGAATACTGGATTGCTGAAAACACCGGAACTGAAGGCACCAACAATATCAGCGGCACGGCGGTGCTCAACTTGCAAAACTGGTTGTCCATCGGTCGCGGTGGATACGGCGTCATCAACTTCTCCGGCGGCACGATTACCAAGGCTGGTAATGGCAATATTGTAGATGGTGACGGCGGAGTTGGATACGTTAACCAGACTGCCGGCACGCTTACTTCCGATGGTGAGTTGTGGGTTGGTCAGGGAGGATCAACCAGCACCTATGATTTGAGCGGCGGGACGATTGTGATAAATAATTGGGTGGCCATCGGGCGCGGCGCTCCCGGCGTCTTCAACATGTCAGGCGGGTCGTTGACCAAAACGGGTAATAGTGGCAACCATCTCCTCATCGGTGCCGGCCATGATGGTGTTCTCAATCAAACCGGCGGCGCTATTACTAATCTCCTGAGCACGACACGGATTGCTGATGGTCCGACTGGCACATGGAATCTCAGTGGTGGCTCCGCAGTCTTGAGTGTTCTTCATATCGCTGAAAACAGCGGAAATGTGGGCACGCTGAATCTGAACGGCGGCACTCTATCCGCCACGGAAGTGACGACTGGCAACACAGGCGGAACCAGCACTTTAAATCTCAATGGCGGCACGATCATCGCGGGAAGCGGGGCAAGCGCAAACTTCCTGCATGACCTGACGGTGGCCAATGTCGAGACCAATGGCGCATTCATTGATAGTGGCGCAAATACCATCAAT
>JAJXXI010000206.1:2644-3675 GCA_021781185.1 bacterium | reverse complement strand
TCCGATCTCTGAGCCAGCCCGTTTCCGTTTCCGGAAATTTTGACGTGGCTGCGGGCGTGCCCGTCACCGGTTTCGTAACCAACTGGACGAGCAGCAATCCGGGGGTGCTCGCAGTGGATCACAGCGGGCACATCACGGCGGTGGATGCCGGCACGGCGAGGATCAGTGCCACTCTGAACGGAGTGACTGGCACGAGTTTGGCCATCAGTGTCCAACCCAGCGGCCCGGTGATTACGCAACTACCTCCCGCTTCAGAAACGCTGCTGGCGGGTGCGACATTGAATGCCAGCCTGAGTTGCGTTGGAACATCGCCGCTGGTCTTTCGTTGGTATTTTAACGGCGGAACGAAGCCCATCAGCACTTCGGCAAGCCCCATGTTGACCATTTCCAATCTGCAAACCACCGACACCGGCAGCTACACCTGTCTGGTTAGCAACCGATATGGAACCGCCCTGAGTTCAGGGCTGAATCTTTCCGTGGTGGCACCCGACAAATATCAGCAGGCGATGCTTTCACTCAACCCGATGGCTTACTGGCCGTTGTCGGAGACCGCCGGAACCGTTGCTTATGATTTGATTGGCAACAACAATGGAACCTATGTTGGCGGTTGCACCTTGGGGCAGGCTGGACCGACGGCTTCAATCTTTGGAGGTTCCGGTGCTTCCGTCCTTGTCGATGGCGTTTCGGGATATGTGGACATTCCGGGAGGAGCTTTTAATCTCACCGGTGCAATGACTGCGGTGGCGTGGGTCAATATCGCTTCGCTTCCAGGCTTTGGCGGTCTGTTTGGCCATGGTGATTTATCCTGGCGAATGAGCATCAACGGTAGCGGCCAGCCCGGAGCTTCGGATGGAGGTGCGGCGGACGCGACTTCAGCTTCCAGCGTGGCGGACGGAAACTGGCACATGATCGCCTACGTTTACACCGGCGTTCCCGGAGTGAATAACGGTTTGCTTTATGTGGATGGAACACTTGTGGCCAGTCAGAACGTCACGGCCACGCCTGCCGGCGACAATTTGGATGTATGGATT
>JAJXXI010000206.1:0-2634 GCA_021781185.1 bacterium | reverse complement strand
GGTGCGCCGGATTACGGAACGGCCCGCCTGTTGAACGCAAACATCGCGCAGGCGGCCATTTTTGCCCAGGCGCTGACCGGCACTCAGATGCAGGATCTTTACACGGGAACATACGTGGGGCCGGTCGCTATCTCGGTAAAACTTTCCGGGGCAAACATCATTCTGAGCTGGCCGGGTGGCCTGCTCTTGCAGGCTCCCACCTTGTTCGGACCGTGGACCACCAACCATGCCGCAGTGTCGCCGCTGACCTTTCCGCTTGCTGCGACGAATCAATTTTTCAAAGTGCTGGTCAAATCTTGATGTCGCCCAATCTTGGGCGGTTCTTTCAGTGCTGCCAGAACATCCATTTGTGCCAGCCAAACCCAACTTCACAGCATTTGTGATCGGCGTTTCCATCATCCTTGCGCCACGAATCCAGGCAGATATCAGCGGGTCGCATTTCTTTACCGGTCCGACGGCTGACATGGTGGATATGGGGGAATGGAGCCAGCGAGTGGTGCCGGACGGCAAAAAGCCGGCACAGCCCATACGAGCCACACAGGGACACGCCCTGTTTTCCGCCCTATCCACGCTGCAAACCCTGCTGGCAATACCTCGTCACGATGCTGGGACTGAAGATGGATGCGCAGCGTTTTTATCTGGACCTGTTTAAGACCATTGACTTCGCCCTCGCCGGCGCGAATCTGGCCGGTGACGACTTCACGGTTATGTTCAGTCCGGCTGGACCAGGGGCATCGTGAATGCCAAACCTCAAAGTTGTCCGCCCAGACTGCCGCGTGATCATCGCGCCTGGAACATTCAGTTTCTGAAAGATGAAATGTCTCATGCGGTTCTTTACCCCGTGACCAATTCGTTTAAAATGCCGTCAAGTTGACCAAAACAATTCACATTTTCCTTCTCTTTTGCCTGCTGGAATGCAGGGGGTGGGAAGGCCGTGTTTGGGGATCAGATTTTGATCCGGCCGAGACGGCGGGCACCCTGCGCGGGTGGCACAGTGCCGACGGCCTGCCTTCTGATTCAGTGACGGCCATCATCCAGACCCGTGATGGTTTTCTGTGGGTGGGCACCAGCGCGGGTCTGGTGCGGTTTGATGGGGTCAAGTTCACGCCGTTGCGGCTGGCGGCCTTTTCCACGAACAATGAAATTGTTGTCACGGCTTTGTGTGAAGACAGCCATGGCGGCCTGTGGATTGGCACCCAGCAAAACGGACTGTTCCGGTTGTTCCAAGGCGCGCTCCGGCATTACGTCTCACAAGACGGACTGCTGGATGACAACGTGACGAGCCTGGCGGCGGACGGACAGGGCCAGGTCTGGATTGGCAGCAAATCCGGTTTGAACCTCTGGACGGGACACGGTTTCAAGTCCTTCACGACCCGTGCCGGTTTGCCGGATGAATTTGTCTCGGGCGTCAATGTGGCGCGTTCGGGCACGGTGTGGATCACGACGCGTTCGGGGATGTGCCGGTTCATAGACGGGCGGATCACTCCCTACGTGTTCCGCACGGAAAGCCAGGGCCGCAGTCCCGAATATCTGGGCGCTTATGAAGATCGCCAGGGAAACCTGTGGGCTTTTGGCGACACTTACCTCATCAATCTGGCCGAGGGCAAGCGCTTCAATTATTTTCGCAGCTCCGAATCGGCATCCGTGCGCATCTGGAGTTTGTGCGAGGGCCGGGATGGACGGCTCTGGATCGGGACCAGCGGCCGGGGTTTGTTCTGCTTTGAAGACAACCGTTTTCAACCGGTGGTTTTTGGCGAGGACCGCATGCCCTGCGACGTTCGTGCGATTTGCGAAGATCACGAAGGCAATTTGTGGCTGGGCACCTCTGGCGGCGGTTTAATCCAATTGCGGCCACAATCCGTTCACGTTTTACGCGCCGGACAAGGTTTGCTGGCAAGCCCTCCAACCGCCCTCGCGTTGGATGCGGACGGACAAATTTATGTGGGACTGCAACGGGGCGGTCTCTTCATGGGAGAAGCCGGCCGGTTCGACCGCGTGGGTGGAAATGAGGGGCCGGCAGTGCGAAATTTCATCACTTCAATTTGCATTGATCACGATGGCACGGTTTGGGCGGCAACCTTGGGCGATGGTTTGTATGGCGTGTTGAACGGTCGTGCAATTCATCTGACCACGGCGGATGGCCTGACCGACAATTCTGTGCTGGCGATTTGTGCGGATGAAGGGGATGGAATTTGGGCCGGCACCGCCGCCGGCACCTTGCAGCGTCTTTCCAAGTCGGGCCCGCTGCGATTTGACATCGGCCAAAGTTTGCCCGACACCGTTGCCACCACACTGATTCCCGCTGCCGGCGACGGACATTGGGTGGGAACCCGGAGCGGACGGGTTCTGCGGGAACAAAACGGAAAATTCACCGAAGTCCAATTGCCCAAGGCTGCCGGCGATCATGCGGTGCTGGCGCTGTATCAAGACGGAGAGAAGTGGCTTTGGGCCGGCACGGATGGTGGCGGGTTGATCTGCCGGACAGGAAAGGCGGAGTTCAATTGGAACACCAGCAATGGACTGCCAAACAATATCGTTTCCAGTGTGGTGGAGGACGATGCCAATAATGTCTGGATCGGCACTGGTGCGGGGATTTACCGGATTTCCCACAGCGACCTGCTCAAGACCCTGGCC
>JAJXXI010000746.1 GCA_021781185.1 bacterium | reverse complement strand
CGCTGGCGCGCCGGCCTCGCCTCCGCGCCGCGGCGGCTCACCGGGCGAATGACCATGAACCTCTAATCCTCTACTCCCATCGCGCTTGACAACCCTCATAGGGGCTCCAGCGCTGTGTTAGGCAGCAGATTCGCTCTCATTCCATCTAATCTCAATCTTGTCGCTAAAAAATACTCCGCCGAGATAGCTACCGCAACGCGCCCAGCCTGACCGCTCTCGGCCTTCTCGGTCACGAACTCGAAAAAAGTAAATGATCTGGTTCCGGCTATTCGTCCAAAATCTGAATGGGCCTGTAAAAAACAAATATCTCTGCTTCTTCTGCAAAATCTCAAATCCATTTGTGTCGGCCCACTTCATCAAAATAATCTTCGACCGCCTATCGAACCACCAAAAAACGGTGACAAACAGCGCGATGGCAGGAACTCCGACTAAAATCGGAAGCCAAATCTGTGATGCGTCGTTATCCATGCGCGCTCTCTGCTGCCTAACGACCAAGCTCAGCGACCGCCGCCGGAAACGCCCGGTCGGCTGCAACAGTCGCGGCCAAATTACCTGAACCGTCCAACTGCCCAGCGGGGCGGCTGTTCGCTCCAGTGATTTTGTTAGACGGCAATTCGGTCATGCCAGCACTCGAATCAAGTCGTGATGGTAGCGGCATTGCCGACCACGGGCGGCGCACTGGGCTGCTCGAAGGCGCTCTTAATATCTTGCTTCAACAGTGTCACTAGAACCCAGATCCCGACGGGCGTATAAATCATCCAGAGTGGATGAATGGGAATGATTGTCATAATGGCGGCGTTCTTGCAGTATTTATGCCGCCGTAGCTCTCGCATGAACGCGCCACAATTCCAGCGGACCATCCCACAGTATAGTATCAGCACACTGACGACGAAGAACAACTGGGCCTCTCCACGCTGAAGGCCGCCTGACATGGACAACGCCATCAAGGTCAACGCCGCGAAGATGGCCACAACAAAGTCAAGTATGGCAAGTATCCTAATGACGCCTGCTGGTGCGGCGAGAGCCTTTGTGACTCCGGGAGTCGGCGTGGGCGGTGCTGTAGCTGTGCTTCGCTTGTAGGGAAGCGCACCCATGACAAAGAGACCAATACATGTGAGACCAACAAGTCCAAGCCAAGTGGTATAACCCTTCCTCTCCGCGTATTTTGCGCAACCTACAGCATACACAAAAAGTCCGACAACGCGCAAAACTGCGCCCATCTCGGGCTCACTGTCTGTGAGAAGCAAACCGAACATGACGACTGCGATGGAGACTGCTATTGCGAGGAGTGGTCCACCGGCACTCATCTGAGGGTCAGTCGGTGCGGGCGGTGTCTGCTGCGGGAGAGGTGGTGGCGTTGCCACCGCTTCTGGATTCTGCGTCTGGTCGTTCATGGTGTTCCTTTCGTGCGGGCTATGGGCTGCCGTCTAACGACCAAAAGCTGAGCCACGCCGCCGGTGACTCCCGCCAACCGGAAACCCGCAGCGCAAACTGACCGGCGTAATCGGCGTTAGATGCCATGCTGGGTTGACGGGCGCGGGCCGATCGGGCACCCGTTCCAGGATATGAAAACCACAATTCAACCCAGGCATGACATGAACAGTTCAACACAGAACCCGCCCCAAGGCAATCCCCAACCCCAGGCCGTCCTCAAGCTCGGTCTGGACGTGGACCTGCAAGCGATCACCCTCACCGTCCAGCACGACCACCAACACCCCCAGCCCGCCCAGAGTTTCCCGGTCGCACGCCTGGTGCAATGGGTGCGGGAAAAGGTCCAGGCCGGCCACACCGTCTGGACGGTCTATGAGTCCTGCGGCTTCGGCTACACCCTGCATCATCACTTGGTGGCCGCCGGCGCCCACAGCCTGGTCATCAGCCCGGTGCGTTTGCAGACCGGGCGCCGCCGCAAGAACGACCGGCTGGATTCCCGCCAGCTCTGCCTGCGCCTGAGCCGCTATCTGGACGGGCAAAAGGACGAGCTGCCCGTCATCCGCATTCCCACCGTGGCCGAACAGCAGCGCCGCGAACCGGGCCGCCAACGCACGTTCTGGCACAAGCAGGTCCGCCAGCTCGAAAACCACGGCCGCGCCCTGCGCCTGGAACATGAATTGCAGACGTTGCCCGCCGGGTGGGCCGGGCCGCGCAAGTGGAAACGGCTTTTACCTGAACTGTCCGCGTTCCTGCGCACCCATCTGGAACCGGTGCGGGCGCAGATCGTTTCAGCCAGGACCCAACTGGAACGGCTGGGCCAGCAGATCGAAGCCCTGGTCACCGAGGAACGATTGCCCAAGGGTCTGGGCCGGTTGACCCTTTCCTTGCTGGACGGGGAAGTCTGCGACTGGCACCGCTTCCACCATCGCAAGGCGCCGGGCAGTTACACCGGCTGCTGTCCCAGCGAGCACAGTTCCGGCGGCACCCAGCGCCAGGGCAGCATGGACCGCCACGGCAACAAGCACGTCCGCGTCCTGCTCGTCGAGGCGGTCTGGCGCCTCCTGCACTACCAACCCCTCTGGCACGCCCGCACCAAACTCATCGCCCGGATGAAAACCGGCACCGCCCTGCGCAAGAAAACCGTCGTCGCCCTGGCCCGCCAACTGGCGGTGGATTTGTGGCGCTGGCGCACCGGCCGTTGTTCCCTGGCTGACCTGGGCCTGCTGGTCCCCGCCTAACCTTCAACCCCCAACCCGATTTGCCTCCCATCCTGACCGAAAAGGTGATTGGGCCGCAGGGTGGCACGCTGCCCGGCGCTGGAGTTGGACCGCACCCGCGCGTCCGGCTGTTAGATGGGGCGCGTGCCCCCGGCGGCTTCCCGTGGAGAAACACATCTGGGGCGACCCGTTCGCGAGTCTGCTCGAATAGGAGCTGGTGCGGGGGCAGCAAACCCGCTCTCTCATGGAAGCCCGCCCTGTTGCCCAAAACGCTTTCAAGCCAGGATCACCGACGGCAAAGCCGGCCAAAATGAAAACGGACTGGAACCCAGTCAACCCTCCCGCTGGCGCGCCGGCCTCGCCTCCGCGCCGCGGCGGCTCACCGGGCGAATGACCATGAACCTCTAATCCTCTACTCCCATCGCGCTTGACAACCCTCATAGGGGCTCCAGCGCTGTGTTAGGCAGCAATATCGTCATAACTCAAACAACCACTACCAGTGCATGAAAGAAACAACCTCTTGCCGAGTCACGCCAAAATACGAAAGCACGAAAACTACGGCGGCACAAAACCAGAGAAAGCCGGCCAAGCAATACGCCGACACAAGTGAACCGCTGCGACTGCGCAAGCTGTCAGGAAAAAGCCAAACGAATGCCGTGAACAGAACTGCGGGACCGGCCTCGTGCATCACGCGGATGCAAAATGGCGAGTAGAAGCAGAGAACAACCGCTATCAAGACAAAGTAGAAATTGTCTCTTGTGAGATCTATCTTTTGGATTTCGTTTGCTTTCATAATTGTATTTGGTGTGGTGTGGCTTGCTGCCTAACGACCAAAAGCTGAGCCACGCCGCCGGTGACTCCCGCCAACCGGAAACCCGCAGCGAAAACTGACCGGCGTAATCGGCGTTGGCTCCAGCGCTGTGTTAGGCGTCATATTCGTGTGATGATGAAAATGCTGACTGAAAAAGCGAACGGACCAACAAACGCGAGCAGATGGCAAGCAACACGCCTGCGAAAAGACAGGTGGG
>JAJXXI010000510.1 GCA_021781185.1 bacterium | reverse complement strand
AACGGATTGGTGGCAGGTGTTAAAGGGTTGCTACGAAAGGCTGCGGACGTGGTTGGCGGCAACTGCGCCGCAGTTGGAAGCCCAAGGCAACTTTCTGCGCCTGCTCGCCCGCCAGATCACCGATGATCCCCTCGCATGGCTCGCTCAACCCGCGCCCACCTCGTCCGGTTGAAGTTCAACTGCGGGTTTTAGGTTTATTCCAGAATTGGTGTGCTACCAGAAGTGCCACAATGTTTCGTGACCCTTGGCTGATTCTGCTTCGATACCCGCCAAGCCACCAACTTATGAGGTGCAAGCTATATAATCACTAACTCTTATACTTTTTGTTCTATATTGACAAAAATAAGAACTGATGATTTAATAGGAGTAGTTGAAGGTGCAGTAAGTTTGATGCCGTTAAGTTAAAGACTGGCCTTAACTTGATCTTTGATTTTTATAATTTCGGCTCCGGCTTGAGTGCAGTTGGAGCACGAGTTCTCCGTAATCTTACGTTGTGCTCATTCTGAATTCCCCGGGTCTTTCGGCCACCCTCTGGCTGACTGACCCGGTTTTTTCTTTCAGGCATGGCTTTTAATAAACCAATAAACCTGTCCCGTTGACAGCCCCCTTCCAATGATTATTTTGCAGACAATAACCTCTTTTTTATGAATAATAAAATCGGCTTTGTGGGAGTAGGGCGAATGGGGTCGAATATGGCCCGCCGCTTGAAAGTCTGTGGCTATGCCGTCGCGGTGGTTTTTGACATGAATCTGGCTGTTGCGCAGACTCTGGCAGATGAACTGGGTTGCTCTCTGGCAGCCGATTTGAAAACCGTCACCGCGCTGGCGGATGTGATAATCACTGTGGTCAGTGATGACCACGCAATGAAAGACATCTTCACTGGCGGATTGCTGACCCGCGCTCAAGGAAAAATCTTCATTAATTGTGCCACAGTCACCCCAGCGATCCACGTCTGGGTGGAACAACAATGCGCGGCTGAAGGTGCCGCCTCGATCGAGGCCTGCATGGCTTCAAGCATTACGCAAGCCCGGGAAGGCTCGCTTTATTTGATGTGCGCTGGGAAACCGGAAACCTTTGAGCGGGCCAAACCAATCCTCGAAAAGCTCGGCGATCATCCCCGATACATCGGTTCCGCAGGTCAGGCGGCACAAGTTAAGGCCATTGTAAACATGGTCATGAATGCGAACACCGCCGCGCTGGCTGAAGGTCTTGGACTAGGTTCCGCCCTGGGTCTCGACCTGACCATGCTGCGTGAGGTGTTTTCCCAAACCGGTGCACGTTCCGGCGTTCTGCAGACCGACGGCGAGGATATGCAGAATCGCGATCACACGTGTTTCTTTTCCGCCGCCCACGCCGCCAAGGATTCCGGCATCGCGCTGGAACTTGCCAAACAGCAGAGTTTGAATCTTCCGCTGGCCGCCGCCACCAAGAACCAATTCGATCGCATGGTGAACGAAGGTTTGGGTGAACTCGACAAGTCCGGCATCGCGGAATTGACCTTTCCGGGCCGGCATTTGTCGAAAGCCGCCTGAAGAACTGATTCCTTTGGCTCGCCTTTCTTCGCTTTAGCGGTTAGTTTCTTCGCTTTCTCAAGACTGAAAAGCGTATGGAATACAAAGATACATTAAACCTCCCGCGCACGGGCTTCGCCATGAAGGCCGACCTCGTCGCCCGCGAGCCGGAGCGTTTGAAAAAATGGGAAGCGGCAAAGACTTACGAAAAAATCCAGACCTCCCGCGCCGCCGCACCGAAATTTGTCCTGCATGACGGCCCGCCATTTGCCAACGGCGACGTCCACGTCGGCACCGCGCTGAACAAGATTCTCAAGGACATCATCATCAAGTATCAGACCTTGCGCGGCAAAAGTGCGCCCTACATTCCCGGCTGGGACTGCCACGGGCTGCCGATTGAGTTCAAGGTCAGCCAGGACATGCGCAAGGCGGGCGACACCACCGCCGATGCCGCCACCATCCGCAAGGCCTGCGAGACCTACGCCCGCAAATACATTGATCTCCAGCGCACGCAGTTCAAGCGCCTAGGCGTCCTTGGTGATTGGGAAAATCCTTATCTCACGCTGAACAAGGAATACGAGGCCGATGAACTGCGCCTGTTCGCGGACATCGTGGCCAAGGGTTTTGTCTATCGCGGCAAGAAGCCGGTTTACTGGAGCATTCCCTGCCGCACCGCGCTGGCCGAGGCGGAAGTGGAATATGCCGACCACGTCAGCCAGAGCGTGTTTGTGAAATTCCCCGTGGTTGGCCAGCCGAAGACGTTTATCGTCATTTGGACCACGACGCCGTGGACGTTGCCGGCGAACCTCGCTGTCGCTTACAACAAAGATTTTCAATACGCCACCGCCAAAGTCGGCGACGAAAACTACATTGTCTTCCGTGGCTTGCTGCCTGCCGTTGCCGCGAAGTGCGGCTGGGCGAATTACACCGAAACGCCGTTCCCAACCGAGCAACTGGAGACGATTCAATACCAGCATCCGTTCTGCAACCGCACCGGCAAGGCCTTCGCCGCCGATTTTGTCACCGCCGACACCGGCACGGGTTTCGTTCACATTGCACCGGGCCACGGATTAGACGACTACAATCTGGGTCGCGCACAAGGTCTGCCGATTTACTCGCCGGTTAACGACGACGGCGCCCTGGCGCATTCAAACGAATTGCCAGCCGAGCAGCAAATGCCCGCCGACATGGTCGGCAAATCTATTCTGGAAAAGCATGGTAAAAGCGACGCCAACGAAGCCGTCCTGCACGAACTTCGCGTCAGTCACGCACTGCTGCATCAGGAAAATTATCATCACAGCTATCCGCATTGCTGGCGCAGCAAGACACCCGTCATCTTCCGCGCAATGGATCAGTGGTTCATCAAGATTGACCACAGCCAGTTCCGCGAGCAAGCCGTGGCCGAGATTGACCGCGTGAAGTGGATTCCCGACTGGGGCGTCAACCGCATCAAAGGTGCCGTGCAATCACGGCCCGACTGGTGCATCAGTCGCCAGCGCACCTGGGGCGTGCCGTTACCCGCGTTTTATGACGCGGAAGGCGGGCCGATTCTTGACAAAGACGTCATCAACAAGGTTGCCGACCTGATTCAAAAAGAAGGCTCAAACATCTGGTTCGAGAAATCCGCTGCCGAACTCTGGGCGCTTGTGAAGCCCGCGAATTGGAGCGGTGCCGAAGCCGTGGCCAAATCCAGTGACACGCTTGACGTGTGGATTGATTCCGGCAGTTCTTCGCGCGCCGTCATCGCACGGCGCGAGGAGATTCGCGGCAAAGAAAAGGCCTTTCAAGCCGACGTGTATTTGGAAGGCTCCGACCAGCATCGTGGCTGGTTTCAATCCTCGCTGCTGCTCTCGCTCGCCGGCAATGGCGCGGCTCCGTTCAAGACCGTGTTGACGCACGGCTTCATGGTAGATGCCGACCGGGAGAAGATCTCCAAGAGCAAGCAGGGCACTTATGAGAAGCCGCAGACTGCCGAAGCCTACGTCAAAAAATACGGCGCGGACGTGGTGCGGCTGTGGGTGGCGTCACAGGATTACCGCAGCGACATCGTGGTGAGCGAGGAACGCATCAACAAGGTCGGCGAAACCTATCGCGGCATCCGCAACGCGCTGCGTTACCAGCTCTCGAACCTTTACGACTTCGATCCCGCGATGCATACCGTGGCCGA
>JAJXXI010000556.1 GCA_021781185.1 bacterium | reverse complement strand
TTCCCGCACGTATGTGACCCAGTGGCAGCGGGCGCGGTTGCGCGATGTGTTGATGGTGTTGTTCTGGCTGGAGACGGGCATCCTTTTCAGCCTCGGGCTGGCGCTGCTGATCGAGCCGTCCGCCGCTTGGAAATGGCTTATCCGGGCCGTGCTGGTGGCCGGCATCAGCCATCCAGTCATTGTCGCCTCACGCTTGGTTTACCGGTGCATCGAGGAACTGATGCTATGGCTCAAACGTCAGAGCGACACAGACGCTGGAAACGAGAAGGTCTTGCTCTACGGGGCGGGAACCCGCGGACAGTTGTTTCTCAGGGATCGGGCGATGAAAACAGCCAACAGTCCGGATGGCCGGCTGATCCTGGGATTCATTGATGATGAAAAATCATTGCATTTCCAGTGGGTTTATGGGTTTCTTGTGCTGGGCGGGCTGAAGGAACTGCCGCATCTGATCGAACGGAAACATGTGACTCGGGTCATTATTGTATCGGATTTGCTGCCGGAAAACCGGGTTGCTGTTCAAGCCCTCACCGCCCGGAGCGGCATCAAGCTGAGCGAATGGCTGCCCGAGGAACACGAGGTAAAGGTCACGACCCAGGAAACCGCCATTCCAATTTTAATTCAACCGATCGAAAGAAATGCGTAAGACAATCATTCTCCTCGCAGCCTGCATTGCCACACTATTGCTGGGTTACACCGGCTATCGGGGCTACAAAGTCTGGAAGCAAAGCCACTGGCTCACCATGGCCAAAAACTTTGCCGCCAAAGCCGACAGCCGCAACGAACTGCTCTCCCTCCAGCAGGTGCTCCGGTTAAACCCCCGGAGCCTGGAGGCCTGTCGCATGATGGCGGCTTTGGCTGACGCCATGCATTCACCGACCGCCCTGGTCTGGCGCCAGCGGACGTTAGATCTCAATCCCCAGTCGCTGGTGGATCGTCTCGCCTTGGCGCAGACTGCCATCTCGTTTAGCGCTTTCGCCGTTGCTTCCAATGCCCTGGCCGGCGTGAGTGCTCACGACCAGAACACGGCGATGTATCATAATGTCATGGGCGTGCTGGCCACGGGCACCGGGCGGAACGCGGAGGCGCTCAAGCAGTTTTCCGAGTCGGTCCGGCTTGATCCCGCAAATCCCGTTTTGCAAATGAACCTGGCCGTGCTGAAACTGCATGACTCCAACCAACTGGACATGGCCGAGGCGCGCATCAATCTCCAACGGCTCAGCCAGAACCCGACCAACTCGGTCATCAGCACCCAGGCGAAGCGCGAGTTGACGCTTGATGCCGTCCGGCAGGGCGATATGAAGTCCGCCCTGGCCCTTTCCCAAAAGCTGACGCAGTCCACCAACGCGGCGTTTGCCGACCGGCTGCTGCGGCTGGAAGTCCTGCAACGCGCCCAAAGCCCCGACTTTAAATCCTTCCTGAGCACCTGCCAACGGGAGGCGGCGGGTGACCCCACCCGGCTTTCGCAGATGGCCGTCTGGCTGTTGCGGCAGACATCCACCAGCCAGACCTTGACCTGGCTGAAGAGCCTGCCGGTTTCCGTGCAAACCAACCAGCCGGCGGCGATGCTCGTGGCGGATTGCCGGGTGCAACTGCACGACTGGCGCGGACTCCAGGCCGACATTCAGAATCAAAACTGGGGCGACATGGACGTCATCCGGCATGCGCTGATGGCGCGCTCGCTGCGTGGACAAAATCTGGAAGGAGCCTCCGCCGCCGAATGGGGCGTGGCGATGCAGTTGACCCACGATCAGAAAGCCGGTTTGATCGCGCTCTTCCGGCTGGCCGCGCAATGGAAATGGAATGACGAAGCGCAGCAGATTCTTTGGAAACTGGTCAACCAATACCCGGAAGAGCAATGGGCGGTGGCACCGTTGAGCCAGTCGTTCATGGCGGAAGGCCGCACCCGCTCTTTACTGCAGTTGTTCAGCCTTTTGGCGAAGCGCTCGCCGGACAATGTGGAGCTAAAAAACAATCTGGTGATGGTGACCATGCTTTTGGGATCCCAGGACTTCAATACCAGCAAAATGGCCCAGGAAGTGTATGACAAGGATCCCACCAACCCCGCCTGTATTTCCACCTACGCTTTCTCGTTGTTTCTACAGAAAAAACCGGCGGAAGCCCTTAAACTCATGCAAAAACTGACGCCGAAGCAACTGGGTGATCCTTCGATTGCCGGTTATTATGGGCTGATTCTCCAAGCCAATGGTCATGGCGAACAGGCAAAACCCTGCTTGCGACTGGCCCTGAAAGGCACCTTGTTACCGGAGGAAAAACAACTGTTTGAGAAGGCCCTCATGAATTGAGTCAATGCCGTTGGCGATGGACGGAACAAAGCCTCCGGGTTTGCCCTGAAAACAGGCCGGTCTTAACAAAGACCGGCCTGTTTTGTTTTTTAATCTGACCAGCAAGCCGCCAGATAAATGCGTCCCAAATGCGCATGAAGATGTCCCGCCATGCGATAGCTGGAAAACAAAGATTTTGTCACAGTCTTCTCAGTAGTTGGGAAGGATGGCTGATGCAGCTTGAATTCAACGAGGCTTGGCACATGTCCCAAATGCGAACAAAGATGTCCCAAGGAGCGATAGCGAAGAAACTGTCACTTGTGGGATAAGTAAAGCAGGCAGGATTAAAACAAAATAACCAATAAACCTAAAAAATATGATCAAACAACATTTGGCAATTATGGTTGGGGCGGCCGCGCTCGTTGCTTCTGTGGCTACGAGTCAGGCTTCACTAGCTGGTGGATACACTCAAGTAGGATCTTGGGCAGGGACAGCACTGCTGAATCAAACAGGCAGTCCAGCGGTTCAACTCGCGATGCAATACATTGTTGGCTACAACAATATCAATGGAGATTATCAATATGACTATACTTTCTCAACCACGCCGAATGAGTTAGTGACGACCATTAATATTGGAATTGATCCAACGGTGGCGTCGTCCATTACTGGTGTTTATTCCAGTAATCCGACAACATTCATGGGTCAAAATAGTGTTTTGGTTTCATGGTCATTTGTAATCGGCGGTGGTGGCACTACCCCAGCTTCAGGAAATATTGGTTTTTATTCAACTTATGGTCCAACTTGGGATACTGCTGCGGTTGTGGATGGACATGGCATTTCTTGGGCAAGCCCGCAAAATGTTCCCTCTCCGGCTGCGGTTCCTGAACCCAGCACGGTGGTTGCGGGTGCCTTGTTGCTCCTGCCGTTTGGTGTGAGCACCATGCGCATTTTGCGCAAGAACAAAGTCTCCTGATCTGCCAGCAGGCATTGTTTAAAATATTCAACCAGCCAGTCATTTGACTGGCTGGTTTTTTATGGCATGCGTCACCAAGCGCCACTATTTTCGTAAGTTTTAAGTCTCGTGGAAGAATGGACCAAGGAATTGGACAGATACTTGAGGACGGGCAGCGAATGACTGGAATCTGGTCAGGCCGACAGAAATTAGAACAGGTGTCCGACAGCATCGGAATCCGCAGGCAGGGGACCGCAGGTTATAAAAGTTGGGCGGATGACGACGGCGATCCGAGTGCTCAAGTTGTTTCGGTAGCAAGGTTTGAAATCTGTAGGGTGACGACCTAACCGGCGTCAAGATTGGTGATCACTGACCGGTTTGGGCGTTGAGCCTGACGATTGCGGCCACAACCTGCTCGGCTGCCTTTTGGATGGCTTCATCCGAGATC
>JAJXXI010000324.1 GCA_021781185.1 bacterium | reverse complement strand
GGCCTTGCGCAGCTCGACTTCAATCGGCCGCGACTGCTGGTTGGTGCGGAAGAGAATGGCGCAATCTTTCCACGGAACCCGGTGGGCGAGCCGCTTGAACTCGATCTGCGCCACGACTTCGCGCGCCTCGGTTTCGTCGTTCTCATAGGTGTTGAGCTGGATTTTCGTGCCGGCGCCCTTGCCGGACCAGAGCGTCTTGCCGCGCCGGCGGACGTTGTTTTTGATGATGGCGTTGGCGGCGTTGAGAATCGTCGTGGTGCTGCGGTAATTCTGCTCCAGCTTGACGATTTTGACCTCGGGGAAATGCTTTTCGAGGTTGAGCAGGTTGGCGATTTCCGCGCCGCGCCAGCCGTAAATGCTCTGGTCGTCGTCGCCGACCACGCAGAAATTCCGGTGCTCCTGCGTCAGGGCGTGAACCAGCTCAAACTGCGCGGCGTTCGTGTCCTGATACTCGTCCACCATCACGTAGCGATATTTCTCGCGGCAGGCGGCCAGCGCGTCGGGATGTTCCTTGAACAGCCGCAGCGTGAGCAGGATCAGGTCGTCAAAATCCACGGCGTTGCAGGCGTGTAGCGCAGATTCATAGCGCTTGGAAACATGCACCGCCAATGCGCGGAGGTTTGGATCCACGAACAGCTTCGAGTTTTCGCCGCCGTTCTTGAACTTGCTCAACAGCGCCAGCACAGCGCCGGGATCGGTCTTCTCGCCCTTCACGGAAATGGCGGACAGGATTTTCTTCACCGCCGCGAGCTGGTCGGAGGTGTCGTAGATGACGAAGTTGCGCTTGTAACCCAGCTTCTCGATGTGCTGCCGCAAGATGCGGACGCAGAGCGAATGAAAGGTGCAGATCGTGGGGCGGTTCGCCTTGTCCTCCGGCGGCTTGGCCTTGGTTTTCGGCTTGGGGAGCAGCTTGCGGACGCGTTCCTGCATTTCGCGGGCGGCCTTGTTCGTGAACGTGACGCCGAGGATGTTGCCCGGCTGGACGCCGCGCTCGACCATGTGGGCGATGCGGAACGTGATGACGCGCGTTTTGCCCGTGCCCGCGCCGGCAAGGATGAGCACCGGGCCGCGAATGGTTTCGGCGGCCTGGCGTTGCTGCGGGTTGAGCGTGGACAAATCCAACATCGGGCGCGCAGTCTAAATTGCTGCGGGACGAACACAAGTCCAGCAGAGATTTTTTGATTGCTGATTGGTAATTCGGGCGGCACAAATTGAACTGATGAGAATGAAATTCACTGTCGCACTGGCTTTCGTGCTGATTTGCTTGGGTGTTTGCGGGCAAAGCAACGCCCAGGTGTTCCTGCCGCAATCCCAGTTGACGGTGATTCCAAGGCCAGAAAGCAATTCATTGGAATTGAAGATCAGACTTCCTGAAAGTAAAAAACTGCCAAATGGCATGGATTATTCGCAATTCGTGGCCTTTGATATTTTTGCAACCACCAAACCGGCCACCAATGCTTCGGGACTGTTGTTGAAAGGCTGGACGTTTGTGCGAAGAACACACTTCGGGGAAATGGATGTGTGGCTTACAAATGTTTGGTCGTCACCGCCAACCTTTTTGCTCGGAACGCTGTTGGATTCAGACAATGACGGACTGAGCGATGCTTACGAAGTTTTAACCAGCCATACCAATCCCAAACTGTGGGATAGCAGCGGTAGCGGGGTTGGCGATGGAGATAGAATGGGGCCGAACGGTTTGCCGTGGCGGTTGGAAGAAGTGCGGCGCGTTTCAGCGGTGATTTTTGCAAACAAGCACATCGCAACCCAGAGTGGAGCGTTCGGAGAATGCACTGTGTATCTGCCCCGACCATCTCCCGTTGGTGGAACCAAAGTGCAGTTTTATGTCGGTGGGTCAGCAGTTATCGGCGAGGATTGCAAGCTGTCGACCGTTGACAACCAGTTGTTTATTCCGGCAGGCAAATCGCAGGGCACGATAAAAATTTTCCCGCCGCCGGGGAAGTCGTATTCAGACTTGGATTTGTATGTGGACATCACGCTCACCAACGCAGGAAGTTTTTATCCCGATGGCCACCCCGCTCATGTTGACATCGCCACCGTCGGATTGCCGGGAATACGTGTTTTCGCTTTCCCGCCTTGGATACGCAGCCCGTCAATCACTTGGGGAACAAATAATGATGCGGGGTTTTATTTCATCCGCGACGGAGATTCCACCAATGCTTTGAAGGCGACCATTGCCGTCGGTGGAACTGCCATCGTGGGGCAAGACCGGGCGGCTATGCCGTCCGCCATTTATTTTCCATCAAACGGCAGAACGAACTGGCTGCCGCTGAACATTCTTTCGCGCCACGCCATCACGGACAAGACGGTTCAGTTGAAAATCATAGATGCGCCGGGTTACACGCCCGACCCTTCAAATTCGACGGCGACCATCGTCATCGGTGCAAGTGGCAGACTGGCACCGGAACTTCAGGTTGTCGCAACCGTGCCGCGCGCGCGAGTGGGTGTGCCCGGTCAATTTACTTTTTACAGATTAGGCCCGACAAATCAGGCTTTGGAGTTTGACATTTGGGTTGAGGGCGAAAGGTCAATGGCAGGCCAGGTCGCAATATATCAAGGCCTTCCCAACAAAATAACCATTCCGGCAGGTGCGAGGAAAACAATCCTTCCCTTGGTCCCAAAGTATTCACCGACGAAGGGAATCTGGGTGACTGTTACGATTTCGTTGGCTGGCAACTTTGAATATGAAGTTGGGAAAAGAGGTTCTGCCGCAGTCTGGATTGAGCCGAAGGCCCCTCAAAAATGACCCAAACACTCACATTGCTATGTGCGCGATGCGGAAGGTGATGACGCGGGTCTTGCCCGTGCCCGCCCCGGCAAGGATGAGCACCGGGCCGCGAATGGTTTCGGCGGCCTGGCGTTGCTGCGGGTTAAGCGTGGACAAATCCAACATCGGGGTGCGGAGTTTAATTTGCCATCGAACGAACGCAAGCGCAGGAATGTTTCTTCAGCCACAGATTGGCACAGATGAAACACAAATTTTTCAAGGGGTAAAAATATTGAGAGCTGGATGACTCGGCTGGGCTTGAAAAGATTCAATAAAACCAATGGGTTTAAGTTTTTTTTATCTGTGTCCATCTGTGTTCATCTGTGGCTCTAAAAAAAGTTGTCCCCAAAAAATTTAAGTTGCGCAACCGGTATCGCGCGGCTTAAAGATGGGCGCGTCACATGGGAAAAGCCCTGATCATCGCGGAAAAACCGTCCGTCGCCAGCGACATCTCAAAGGCGCTCGGGAAATTTCAGAAGCACGACGATTACTTCGAGAACGACCAGTATGTCATCTCGTCGGCCGTCGGCCATCTGCTCACCATCGTGCCGCCGCCGGGCGTCGAGGCGACGAAGGGCAAGTGGACGTTCAAATGCCTGCCGGTCATTCCGCCGCACTTCGACCTGGAACCGATTGAGAAAAGCGAGCCGCGCCTGCGCGTCCTCAAAAAACTCATCAAGCGCGAGGATGTGACCGAACTCATCAACGCCTGCGACGCCGGCCGCGAGGGGGAATTGATCTTCCGCAACATCGTCCGCCACACAAAGGCGAAGCAGCCGATCAAGCGGCTGTGGCTGCAATCCATGACGGCGGCGTCCATCCGCGAAGGTTTTGCGGCGCTGAAGAGCGATGAATCCATGCAGCCGCTGTCCGACGCCGCGACGAGCCGCAGCGAGGCCGACTGGCTCG
>JAJXXI010000139.1 GCA_021781185.1 bacterium | reverse complement strand
GCACGGCTTCCATCCGAAAAATCCATTTACCGGCGAAGCGTATGTGCCCATGGATGAATGTCTCGCCCGCTGCGTGGTGGATTTCAGCGGGCGGCCGTTTCTGGTCTGGCGCGGCCTGAACCAATTTGGGATGAAGAAAATTTCCGAGCAGGAAAAAGAGCAGGATGCCTCGAGCGCCTTCCGGTTTGGTCTGGCGCGGGAATTTTTCCAGGGCTTTGCGAATGAGGCTCGCTGCAATCTCCATCTGGAACTGCTTTACGGTGACGAGCCGCATCACATTGTGGAGGCGCTGTTCAAGGCCTTCGCCCGCGCCGTGGATGCCGCCCGCCGGCACGACCCGCGGATCGCCGGCCAGTTGCCGAGCACCAAGGGGAAATTATAATTTTTCATTTTGAATCCCGCCGGGAGGGGTGCGGATGCCGGCGTGGCTGCGAGTTTCCGCCGCAAGATTTCCGGGCCGGCTTGATTAGTCTGCATTGACTTTTGGGCCGACTAATGAAACCTTTCCGCCGTGCGCGTCCCCCGAATTTAATAGTAGGGAGACGCGCAAAAAAATCTCGTGGCAGAAAAAGACGATTATTTATTGGACCTTCTGGTTGACCTCGGCTTTACCAGTGCCGAAGTGGTGGCCAAGGCCCGCGAGGAGGCCGGTGCCGCCGGCGTGGGCGTGGTGGATTTGCTGGTGGCCAACAAGGTCATCCGGCCCGGCGATGTGACCCAGGCCAAGGCCGCCCAGTTCGGCGCGGAAGTGGTTCACCTGGCCAACCTCAAGATTGAGGACGAAGTCATTGCCATCGTTCCCCGCGACATTGCCCGCAAATACCGCGTCATCCCCGTCTTCAAAACCGAAGGCAAGGTGGCCGTGGCCATCGCCGACCCCTCCGATCTCAACACGATTGACTCCCTCACGCATCTGCTGAACGCGGAAATTGAACTCCGCGTGGCATCCGAGCCCGACATTGAGGCCGCACTCAACAAGTATTACGGCTCCGAGAAGAAGGCCATGGACGCCGGTGTCTTCAAGGATGTCATTCAGGAGTTGACGGAGGAAAACGTCCATGTTCCCAAGGTTGACGATGACGGCGGGGAGCTGGACGCCGACGCGCCACTCATCCGGCTGGTGAACCAGATCATTGTGGACGCCTTCAAGATGCGCGCCTCGGACATCCATCTGGAGCCGCTCGAGAAACGGTTCCGGCTGCGCTATCGCATTGACGGCGTGATGCAGGAGATGAAGTCGCCGCCGAAACGGCTGCAGGCCCCGGTGATTGCCCGCTTGAAAATTCAGGCCGGCATGGTCATCTCCGAGCACCGCGTGCCGCAGGACGGCCGCATTCAATCCAAAATCGGGAACAAGCTGATTGACCTGCGCGTCTCCTGCCTGCCCACCAATCACGGCGAAAGCATCGTGATGCGTATTTTGGACAAGGAAGGACTGCGGCTGGGTTTGCCCGAACTGGGATTTCTCACGGATGACCAGCAGACCTTCGAGCGCATCATCGGGTTGCCGGACGGCATCCTGCTCGTCACCGGCCCGACGGGTTCCGGCAAAACGACGACGCTCTACTCCTGCCTGAATTTCATCAACCGGCCCGACCGCAAGATCATCACCGTGGAAGACCCGGTGGAATACGTGCTCTCCGGCATCAACCAGGTGCAGGTGCATGACGCGGTGGGTTTTTCGTTCGCCACCGCCTTGCGCGCGATTCTGCGTCAGGCCCCGAACATCGTGATGATCGGGGAAATTCGCGATCTGGAGACCGGCTCCATTGCCATCAATGCCTCGCTCACCGGCCATCTGGTGTTCTCCACGCTGCACACGAACGACGCGCCCGGCGCGGTCACCCGTCTGGTGGACATCGGGGTGAAGCCCTTTTTGGTGGCATCCTCCACCCGCTGCCTCATGGCGCAGCGCCTGGTGCGCAAAATTTGCAAAAAGTGTATCGCCCCTTATCAGCCCACCGAGCAGGAAATGCGGGCGTTGGGGCTGACCATGGAGGACATCAAGAATGGCAACATCCAGAAAGGCCGCGGCTGCCCGAATTGCAACAACACCGGCAACCGCGGGCGCTTCGGCATCTTTGAAATCTTCGTGGTCGAGGACGAGGCGCGGAAGCTGATTTACGACCAGGTGCCGACGACCGTGTTGCGCCAACGCGCCCGCGAAATGGGCATGCGCACGCTGCGCGAAGACGGCATCCGCAAAGTGCTTGCCGGCATGACGACGCCGGAGGAAGTCATCCGCGCGACGGTTGGCGACGAATCGTGAGGAAACATTTCGAGTCTGGTCAAACATTCATATTCATAGCATAGCGAAACGGAACTGGAGATTTTGTCATGTCATACGCAATGTCAGATTTGCTGCAGCTGGTGGTGTCGGAGGGGGCCTCGGATTTGCATATCCGGGTGGGCTGCTCGCCGACCATCCGCGTGCATGGCACCCTGCATAGGGTTGAGGGGCCGGCGCTGGAACCAGAGTCGGCCGAGGAATTGATGCGCAGCATCACGTCTGAGGAACACATCCAACAAGTGCGCGAGCGCGGTGGCGCGGACTTTGCGTTTGCATTTGGCGAGGCGGCCCGTTTCCGGGTGAGCGTGTTCAAAGAAAAAGGGAATTTCGGCATGGTGCTCCGGCAGATTCCCAGCAAGATGCTCACCTTCGAGCAGATCGGCATGCCGGAATCCGTCAAGGATCTATTGTTTAAACCTCGCGGATTAATCCTTGTGACCGGCCCCACGGGATCGGGCAAGACCACCACGCTGGCCTCGCTGCTGAACATCGTCAACGAAACGCGCGAAGAGGTTCACCTCATCACCATTGAGGATCCGATCGAATATTACCACAAGCAGAAGAAGGCGCTCATCACCCAGCGCGAAGTGCATGTGGACGTGCCAAACTTTGCGGAAGCCCTGCGCCGTGCTCTGCGTCAGGATCCGGACATGATTCTGGTCGGTGAAATGCGTGACTTGGAAACTATCGAAGCGGCGATCACGGCGGCTGAAACCGGCCACTTGGTGTTCGGCACCCTGCACACCACTGGCGCGGCGAAGACCATCGACCGTTTGACAAACGCCTTTCCGACGAACCAACAGGAAATGGTGCGCATCCAGCTTTCCACCGTGCTGCAGGCGGTGATCTCGCAGTTGCTCATTCCGCGGGTGGACAAGCCGGGCCGCGTGGCGGCGTTCGAGATCATGATCAATACACCCTCGATTGCCGCGCTCATCCGCGATAACAAGACGTTCCGCATCCAGTCAGACATCCAGACCGGCGCGAAATATGGCATGGTGACGCTGGACTCATTTTTAATTGATAAATATCTCGCCGGCATCATCGCGCGCGAGGAGGTCATCAACAAGTCGCAGGATCCGACCACCATCATGGCCAAGCTCCAGGAGCTCGATCTGGCGCACGCCGTGGACCAGGGCGGCAAAAAGGGTCAAGGCGGCAAAAAATAATCCAGTTTCATGTCCGACGAAATCAACAGTCCATTGCTGACGCTCATCCACGGACAGGGCCTCATTGACGACCTGCAATACGAGGAGGTCGTCGGCGAGCTCAGGCGCAACGCCACGCCTGTCATCCAGGTGTTGCAGGACTTCGGCATCATGAAGCTGGATGACATCCTGCATGTCATGGCCAGCGCCTTGGGCACGGAGGTCATCTCGCTCAAGGACCGGGAGATTTCCCCGGACCTG
>JAJXXI010000234.1 GCA_021781185.1 bacterium | reverse complement strand
ATATTCCGACGGTATAACCCCCATGTTGCTTTATCAGGCGGCAGCAACGGAAAGCACGCCAGTCACCACTACTTCAGGCGATCCCATTCGTTATTCGTTGTTTAACAATGCTTACGGCGTTCTGGTCACCATCACTCGCGTTGCCGGTTCCACCGGGCGGGTGACTGTAGATGTTTCTACCGAAGACTTATCAACTAATTCGGCTTTGATGAACACAAACGGAAGCGGATTTCTTCTCAACGGAGATTTGCCGGCGGTGGCTGGTCAAGACTACACCCCCATTACTGATGAAACGGTCACTTTTGACGATTACGAGATGAGCAAGACTATTTTTATCCCTGTTTTGAACAGCTTTCCCGCCCGGCCCAATCGGGATTTTGGCGTGGTTTTATCCAATCCACAGGTGGATTCTTCCGAATCCTTTGAGGTTCCGCAACCGCGGGTGGATTCACAATTCGGCGAGGCGCTTGTCCGGATATTGGATGTAAATACTGATCCAAGCAGCGGGGTTTCCTTTCAGGATGTCACCAATATTCCGCCAGGCAGCACCAACCTGACTCGGGTTTACAACACCACGCCCACCAATTCGGTCTTCAATTTTCAAAAGGCTAATTACCGGGTTTATCGGGCGGGTTCCAATGAAGTCTTTACCATTTATGTTAACCGGACGGGAACCAATAACGGTTCGGCCACCATTCACTGGGCTGTGAATTCTCAATACCCCTTTGTCAGAGACAGTGTCCTTAATGGAAACGATGAATTTCCGTTGACGCCAGGATCTGACTACGCAACACCGGATCCGAAAGATAGCGCAAACATCCATGGTGTGGCTCCGGATTTTGTCTTTCCTGGCGGCTATTCCGGGACTTTGACTTGGGGTGCCAAAGATTTCAAACCCAAGCCAATCACGTTTACGGTGTATAACAACGGTCTTCAGCAATTTAACGAGGATTTCCAAGTTAACTTGTATAACTTGGATTCAGACGGGAATCCGTATCAGGTGGGCATGGTTGACAATTGCACGGTGACAATCCTCAACGCAAGCGAATTGGACAATGCTGGTGGAACCAGCAACATTAACGCTCCTGCGGGCGCGGTGGATGAATTATACAATGCGGACTACGGGTCGGATTTCTGGTTGAATACGGATCCGCCGAACATGGCGCATCCGGGCACAGACGGCATTGTTTACGGCATGGCTCTGCAACCTGATGGCAAAGCCATCGTCGTTGGAGATTTCTTCTCTTACGATCAGACTGGCAGAAATTGCATCGCCCGTGCCACTGCTTCAGGCTATCTGGATACGTCGTATAATCCGGGGCAGGGTGCCGATGAGTTCATTCATTGCGTGGCGCTGACCACCAACAATGAAGCCGTGATCGGCGGCTATTTTTCTTCATACAACGGCACGCTTCGCAACGGTATCGCAATGGTGGACACCAACGGCGCACTGGATGCCAGTTTTTATCCGGGAAACGGATTCAACGGAGCGGTTTATGCGGTTGCCATCCAGACCAATGGCCAGATTCTCGCTGCCGGTGATTTTACGACCTATAATGGAACGCCCCGCAATCATCTTGCCCGGATAAACCCTGATGGCTCGTTGGATGCGACGTTTGATCCCGGAACGGCCCTAAATAGTTCCGCCTACGCCATTGCCATTCAGACTAATGGTCAAATCATTGTTGGCGGTGATTTTACTGCGGCAGGCGGACAGGCCGGCCATGACCACATAGCCCGGCTCAATTACGATGGTTCTTTGGACGGCACTTTTGATCCGGGGTCCGGTGCCAATGGTTCCATTTATGCCGTTGGTGTTCAGCCTGACGGCAATGTTGTGATAGGTGGCAATTTTACCCAGGTCAATGGCCAGGATTTGAACAACATTGCCCGGCTCACGGGCACCAGCGGCGCTCTGGATACCGGTTTCTACAGTGGCATTGGCGTGGACGGTCCAGTTTACAATATCACCATTCAGACCAATGCAATTTATTCAACCACCAATTCGAGCGTGGTGGTGCAGACGAATTTCACCATCTATATTGGCGGTCAGTTTACTGAATTTAACGGCACACATCGGCTTGGCTTTGCCCGATTGAATGCTGATGGTTCGATTGATACTTCATTTTTGGACACAGCCTACAATCAATTTGCCGGTTTGACTCGTGAACATTTTGGGGATCCAATTGGTTCCGTTCAGGCTTCCGCTGTGCAAACTAACGGCGATGTATTGATCGGCGGCTCTTTTGATGAGCTGGGCGGCGGCGAATTAGATTTAAACGGCCTTATCCGGCCGGATGATTTCAGTGATCCGCATGTCTTTGTCAGTTTCATTACGCGCAGTGCCGTCCGCAACCACAGCAACTTTGGCCGTTTGCATGGCGGCGCAACGCCGGGGCCCGGTAACGTCAGCCTTACCTATAATAATTATTCTGTTAATAAAAGTGCGTCCTCTTTGTTTGTAGCCTTGACTCGCACCAACGGTTATTTGGGGCCGGCCTCGGCTAATTTCTCGGTCATCTCTGGCTTGGCTCAGAATGGAGTGGATTTCTTGTATGATGGCACTTACAACGGCACCAGCCCACTGTATTGGATTTTATGGGATTATGCAGGCCCAACGCGGATGCACAGCGATGGTCTTTTTGGCCAGAATTCCGTTCCAACAGACGCCGTCATTGGTGGCGCATACGCTGCCATCCCCTATGCGTATGTTAATCTAACTGTCACCGGGAACACCAATTCCTACAATGATCTCTCAGCTCAATTTCAGTTGTCCAATCCGGCTGACGATCAATTCTATCTCGGTGGCGAGAATATTCCTTTGGGAGTGGGTGTGGGAAGATCCGCCGCTCCCTTGACTTTGATTGAGGATCGTCATCAATCCGGCACCTTTGGGTTTGCATCATTGGCTTACAGCGGCAGCGGACCTTTGGCGGCGGTAAGTGTCAATCGCACCAATGGCACCTATGGCACTGTTTCTGTGACCTACGCGACCACGACCAATGGCAGCACTGCGGTTGCGAATACGGACTACCGCCCGTTGTCCGGAGGCACATTGACCTTTTCGAGCACCGATACGAACAAGTCGTTTAACATTCCGATTATCAACAGCAATTACGTAAGTTCGGTGGAGAAAACTATCAGTTTGCTTTTGACGGGCATCAACCCTCCGGTGAACGGGATCGCCAATTTGGGAGTGACCAACGCCGTGTTGCGCATCATCAATCCCAATTTCCAAGGTTATCTCAACTTGAGCACGAACGCCTATGCTGCGAATTTGAGCGCCGGCTCCGTGACCGTTACGGTTACGCGCACAGTGGGCAGCAAGGGGACGTTGACGGTGCAATGTGCCAGCACCAATGGCTCGGCTATCAGTGGGACTGATTACATCGGCTTTACCAATACGTTGACTTGGAACAATGGCGACGTGAGCCCGCGAACCATAATCGTTTCGCTTTTAAACAGTGGGCAAATTGGTGAGCCTAAACAGTTTGGTGTTCTGCTCTACAACCCAACCAACAATGTGGTCAGTGCGCCTTCATTGTTCGCTGCCAGCGGCATGACCAATGCAGTGGTCACCATCAACAATGACAACAGTTATGGCACGTTCCATTTCAGCGCGCCCAGTTATGTAGTTAATGAAAATGGCGGTTACTCTGCAATTACTGTCATCCGCACCAGCTCCACAAACGGCGGCGCC
>JAJXXI010000577.1 GCA_021781185.1 bacterium | reverse complement strand
TCGGGCCGAAGATGCGGAGGTTCTTCAATGAGGAAAGTTTTTCGCAGGCGTAATTCGCCAATTCCTGGTCATGTTTCCAGATGTTCTCTCGGCCTACGGCGTCGAGATAATCCATCGCGGCGTGTAGGCCGATGGGGCCGGAAATGTCCGGCGTGCCGGCTTCAAACCGATGCGGTGCGTGTTTGAACTCCGTCTTGTGGTAGCCGACGCTTAAAATCATTTCACCGCCGCCCTGATACGGCGGCATGGCGTCGAGAATATCCTGCCGGCCCCACAGCACGCCAATACCGGTCGGACCGCAAATCTTGTGGCCGGAGAACGCGTAAAAGTCGCAGCCGATGGCCTGCACGTCCACAGGCAGATGACCGGCGCTTTGCGCGCCATCCACCAGCGTGGTGATGCCGAGCTTGCGCGCCCGCGCGCAAAGTTCCGCCACTGGATTCACCGTGCCCATCGAATTTGAGATGTGAACCATCGAGAGCAGTTTCACCTGCGAGGTGAGCAGCGAATCCAGCTTGGAGAGATCCAGAACGCCTTCGTCACCCGTCACTGGAACATAGGCAATCTTCGCGCCGGTGCGCTGGGCGAGCAACTGCCACGGCACCAGGTTGCTGTGATGCTCCAGCTCAGTGAGCAGAATCACGTCGCCGGCTTTGAGATTCTTTGCGCCCCAGGTGGCGGCGACGAGGTTGATGCCTTCGGTGGTGCCGCGCGTGAAAATGATTTCATCGGCGCTTTTCGCGTTGATGAACTTCGCGGAGCGGGTGCGGGCGGCCTCAAAAGCAGTGGTCGAGCGGTTGCTCAATTCATGGATGCCGCGATGGACATTGGCGTTGTCGCGTTCGTAGTAATGCACCAAGGCGTTGATGACGGAGCGCGGTTTCTGCGAGGTGGCGGCGTTGTCCAAATATACCAACGGCTTGCCGTGGACTTGTTGATCCAGGATCGGAAAGTCGGCGCGCAGCTTTTGCCAATTGGGTGCAGGGGGTGTCATTCGGGTTTGAATCATGGCCAGCCTTATTCTCTTCCTCAATTTTGAATCAAGGGATTGAGGATGAGGAGGAATTAAATCACAGCAGTCCGAGTTGCAGTTTCGCCGCTTCCGTCATCATCCCCTGGTTCCAGGGCGGATCCCAGACCAGTTCCACGTTCGCCTCATCAATGGGTTCGATGGAAACGAGTTTGTTTTGCACGTCCTGCGCGAGCACCGGCCCCATGCCGCAACCGGGCGCGGTCAAAGTCATTTTTACGTCGGCTTTGTAATTTTCTGCGCCGATGGGAGTCAGATGGCAGTCGTAAATCAAACCGAGATCCACGATGTTCACGGGAATTTCCGGATCGTAACAAGTCTTGAGCGATTCCCAGACTTTCTTTTCCAATTGATCGAGCGTCATCGGCCCGTCAGGCGCGGCGGTGGGTGCTGATGCGATTGGCACTTCCAGACCGAGCGCATCGGCATCCTTGGACTCAATGCGGAACATGTTGCCGTTGACGACCACCGTGTAAGTCCCGCCGAGGGATTGGGTGATGTGGGCTGTCTCGCCTTTCTGGAGCGTCACCTTGGTGCCGATGGGGACCACGGAGGCCTCGACATCGCGGGTCAAAATTTTGGGTTCGGAACTCATAATGAGAACATCTTCACCTGAAATCGCAATGAAATCAATCGCCGCTTAAATATAAGCACGTTTGAGAACGCCAAGTGTCTGTAGCAACTGTTGACTGGAACCATTCCGATAGTATTAGGATATTTTGGATAATACGGGGCAAAATTATACCGCTAACGGCGGATAGTTGTTACCGACCCCGGAGCATGTAAAACCGATACGGCGCCTTAGGATCCACCGCGTTAGTGGCTGTAAAGGTGAAGTCCCCGGTTGTGCTCAGAATGTTGGTTGCCACCGGCATCCACTGGTTTAACGGCAGGGTGAGAGATGGGCTCATCAGTGTCACATTCGTTTCACCCGTTTGGCCGCCGGTGCCACTGATGACGAGATTTGTCTTTGACAGAGTCACGCTAACGATGGTCATTTGCGGGGTTGTCCCCAACAAAATACTGAATACTGTGCCATTGCCTCCGGTTCCGCCAAGACTTGCCGTGCCATACAGTGTATCGCCGGCAAGAACCAATCCGGCTTGAGGATTGGCTCCATCACTATTGGTTACCGCTCCGCCGTTAATCAGGCTGTAATCGTATTTCCCGGCGGTAAAGCGATATATAACTGTAAAATCGGTGCCGTTGGTGTTGAGGGCGAAGACCGTGCCGTTGCCGCCATTATTCAAGCTGGTGTCGCCGCCAGCACTGGCGGTTCCGATTAGCAGGTTGCTGTATAAAACCAATTCACCTGCTGGTTTGGCTCCGTCACTGCCATAGGTGAAGTTGTAAAGATTTGTAAAACCTGTGCCATTGGTATTGACGGCGAACACCGTGCCCGCGTTGGCACTGCCGCCTTGAAACGCCGTCCCATACAATGTGCCGCCGGATAAAATCAATCCGGCATCAGGTGAAATTCCGTCGCTGTTGCCGAAAGTCAAAGAATCAGCCGGCGCGAAGGCATGCAACACTCTAAAATTCTGCCCATTCGTGTTGACGGCGAACAATGTGCCCGAACCTCCGCTGCCCCCGGCGCTTGCCGTCCCATACAGAGTATCGCCTGATAAAAGTAATCTGGCTCTCGGAGAAGTTCCGTCGCTGTTGGTCAAATTGTAATCGGCATCATAATTTGCCTTGGTGAAATGATGCAGAACAGAAAAATTCGTGCCACCGATGTCGATGGCGAACACCGTGCCCCCGTTTGCGAAGCCGCCATCGGAGGCCGTTCCGTATAGGGTGTTGCCGGATTGAATCAAGGCGGCATATGGGTTACCGCCATCGCTGTTGGTATAGGGGGCATAGTAGCGCGCGGTAAAATGATGTAGAACGGTGAAATTCGTGCCAGTGATGTCCATGGCGAACACCGTGCCATTGTCAACATTACCGCCATTTACTGTGGTTCCATACAGCCGGTTGCTCGATAAAATCAATCCGGCTGTCGGATAACTCCCATCGAAACTGGCGAAATTATGCAGAACAGTGAACCCCGTGCCATCCGTATTGAGGGAGAACACGGTGCCGTAGCCCCAAGAGCCGCCCAAAGAGGCTGTCCCAAAAAGCGTGCCCTGGGTCGAATTCGCTTGAGCAGACGGCATCTTGATTCCAGGAAAAATTCCTGAGTTGAAGAAACCCATCAGGCCCAATGGTGAGGAACCAGTGAGGTTAAGGTAGTTGATGTTGTTGGTGTTATCTATGAACTCCGCAGTTCTGGCAAAATCATCCAAGTTTTGACGGTAACCAATCGGTCCCGCTTTCGACCACGGCTCCACCACCAGACCCAGCAACGCCAGCGCAGTAAAAGTTCGTAGAAACGTCGGGCAGCTTATTAGGCGGCAAGGCCGCAGCATCCCGCCGGTGTGGGATGGGTTATGAATTTGTATTTTCATGGTTTTTAGTTCGCTTTTGGGTTGCGATTTTCTTGTTTTCCTTGGCAGGTGAGCAGACATGGCTTTCCTAATCCAGCCTGTTACTTTTTGCAAGACATTATTTCTACTTTGTTGATAAACATCTTGTATTTCGCGGTGATTTTCCGGTAGTATTCCTGCGTCGCTCGCCGCTGAGGCGGCGGGCGCTAAATTAACCATCCAACCAAACCAAACCGGGCGGAAATT
>JAJXXI010000685.1 GCA_021781185.1 bacterium | reverse complement strand
CTACTGGCTCGCCGCGGGCGGCATCAACCCCGGTTACTACACGCCGACGGACATCAACGGCACCAGCGGCGGCGACGTGCTGCTTTCGGTGACCCCGCCGCCGCAAATGCCGGCGACGCTGGCGCAAGGCACGATTCAAGGCTATTGCGTCGGCGAACCGTGGAACCAGCAGGCCGTGCTGCGCGGCATTGGCGTTTCCGTGGTGACGGACTATGAAATCTGGAAGAACAATCCGGAAAAAGTTTTCGGCGTCACCGCCGCCTGGGCCAAAAAATATCCCCAGACGCACATTGCCGTGATCAAGGCGCTCATCCGCGCGGGCCAGTGGCTCGACGCCAGCCCGGAACACCGCCAGGAGGCGTGTCGGATTCTGTCGGAGCCGCAATACGTCGGGGCCGATTACAAAGTCATTGCCAATTCGATGACCGGCACCTGGGAATATTTTCCCGGCGACACGCGCCCGGTGCCGGACTTCAACGTCTTTTTCCGCTACCACGCGACGTATCCGTATTATAGCGACTGCATCTGGTTCCTGACCCAGATGCTCCGCTGGGGCCAGATTTCCGCCGCCAAGCCGGACGCGTGGTATGCCGAGACGGCAAAAAAGGTTTACCGCCCGGACATTTATCTGGAAGCCGCCAACGAATTGGTCAAGGAAGGCAAACTCAAGGCGGATGAAGTGCCGAAGACCGACGGTTACAAACCGCCGACGGCGGATTTCATTGACGGCATCAAATTCGACGCGCATCAGCCGAACGCCTATTTGAAGCAGTTTGCCATCGGCCTGAAAGATTGAACGAAAGTCAAGCCTCACGCAAAGGACGCGAAGAACGCAAAGGAATATGAACACTCCATTGAACCAACGGAATCGCCCGGCAACCCCAAAATCCACATTCTCAATTCACCGTTGCGGCCTTTGCCCCCTTTGCGTGAGGCTCTGACTAATCATGAGTGCGTTGATTCAAACCTGTGAAAACGTCGGCTTGAACTGGCTGGTGCCATTCCTGCGGCTGGCCAAACGCGAGAATCCGAACGAACAGTTCCGGCAAATTCTGTTGAACATCGGCGTGCCCGTGCTGGCGATCCTGCTCTTTCTCGGCGCGTGGAGCTGGGTGGCGGGCCACGTGAAAGTCAGCTTCGGCACCGTTCCCGGTCCGAAGGAAGTTTGGACGCAGGCCGGAGTCCTCTGGGATTCCTACCGCGCCGAACGCACCCAAGAAGCCGAGTTTTACGTCAACGAAGCCGCGCAGAAAAAGGAGTTTCTGGCCAAAAATCCCGGCGGCGAATGGCACGAACGGAAATTCTCCGGCCCGCCAACTTACGTGGACCAAATCTGCACCAGCTTGGAAACGGTGTTTGCCGGCTTTCTCATCGCCTCGCTCATCGCCGTGCCGCTGGGGATTCTTTGCGGCTTAAGCAAGGTGTTCAACAACGCAATGAATCCGTTCATCCAGTTGTTCAAGCCGGTGTCGCCGCTGGCCTGGCTACCCATCGTGATGATCATGGTCAGCGCGCTTTACCATCCGGCACATCCGATGTTCGAGCCATCCTTCATCAGCTCGGCCTTCACGGTGGCGCTCTGTTCGATGTGGCCGGCGCTCATCAACACCTCGCTCGGCGTGGCGCAAATTGACAACGACTACCTGAACGTCGCCCGGGTGCTGAAACTCGGCTGGTGGAAAAAAATCACGAAGATCGTCATCCCGTCCGCGCTGCCACTCATTTTCACCGGCCTGCGCCTGTCGCTCGGCGTTGGCTGGATGGTGCTCATCGCCGCGGAAATGCTCGCGCAAAATCCCGGCCTCGGAAAATTCGTCTGGGACATGTTCCAGAACGGCAGCAGCGACACGCTCGCGCAAATCATGGTGGCCGTGTTCACCATCGGCATCATCGGTTTCATGCTCGACCGCATCATGATGATCTTCCAGCGCGCCGTCAGTTTTGACGCCGCCACCATTCGCTGAACGAATTTATGATTTACGATTCGCAATCCTCACGCCAAGGACGCCAAGGACGCAAAGGCTTTGAAAACAAAAGAGATCCTTTGCCTCCTTCGCGTCCTATGCGCGAGGCAGCCGGATTATTCCGGCAGTCCGTTGACGATACGCTCGATGCCGTCTTTCAAATGAATTTCACCGAAGTTGAGCAAAATCCCCAGACGCCGGCCGCTCAAACGCGGTTGCGTGAGCAATTGCTTGGCGTGAACGGGGATCAGTTTTTCCACGGATTTGAGTTCAACGATGAGTTTGTCTTCCACCAGCAGATCGGCGCGGAAACCCTCATCGAAGACCAGTTCATCGTAACGGATCGGGATGGGCACTTGGTGCTGGACGCGCAGCCCTTGCTTCTGCAATTCATGCGCCAGAAGCACCTGGTAAACAGTTTCGAGCAACCCCGGTCCGGTTTTGGTATGCACCTTGAAGGCGGCATCAAGGATGATTTTGGAAATTTGATTTTCATCGAGGGGGCTTTTGCTGTTTTGCATAGGCCGGCACAATGCCGTTCCACGAACATAAATTCAAGCAGGGCCTCACGCAAAGAGCGCAAAGGACGCAAAGAAAACCGGAATTTCATGAGACCTTTGCGTCCTTCGCGGCCTTTGCGTGAGGAATAAATTACATGGCCTTTCTCGAATTAACCAACGTCAGCAAAGGCTACGGCTTCGGCGCCAGCCGCGTCGAGGTGCTGCGCGACATCAACTTGAGCATCACCGAAGGCGAGTTTGTGGCCATCGTCGGCTACTCCGGCGCGGGCAAAACCACGCTGATGTCGCTCATCGCCGGCTTGCAACGGCCCGACGCCGGCACGGTCACGTTGCGCGGCGAGGAAGTGACGGAGCCGTCGCCCGACCGCGCCATTGTTTTCCAAAATTATTCACTGCTCCCGTGGTTGAGCGTTCACGAAAACATTGCGCTGGCCGTGGATGAAGTGTTTCCGAACTGGCCGAAAGAAAAACGCCGCGGGCACATCGAGAAATTCGTCGCGATGGTCAACCTCACACCGGCGCGCGACAAAAAACCGCGCGAACTTTCCGGCGGCATGCGGCAGCGCGTCAGCGTCGCCCGCGCGCTGGCCATGAATCCGCGCATTCTCCTGCTCGACGAACCGCTGTCCGCGCTCGATGCGCTCACGCGTGCGACGTTGCAGGACGAAATCGAGCGCCTCTGGGAATCCGACCGCAAAACGGTCGTGCTCATCACCAACGACGTGGACGAGGGCATTTTGCTGGCCGACCGCATCCTCCCGTTGAGCGCCGGCCCGCGCGCCACGCTCGGACCGGAGGTGAAGGTGGACATCGAACGCCCGCGCGACCGCAAGGCGTTGAATCACGACCCGCGCTTCAAGGAAATCCGCAAGGAGGTCATCGGCTATTTGCTCGGCACCGGCGGCCGGCCCAAGACCTCGCTCACGCGCAAGCTCGTGCTGCCGGACATCGAGCCGGAAGATTTGAACCGTCCGCGGTTGTCGTTAGGCGGTCGTCCGAGACGGCGCAGCGAACTCAAGGAAGAAGTGGTGGGGGCGGAATGATTTTGTATCGCATGCAAAGTCCGCGAAGGCCGCAAAGGAAATTGCGGAAAAAACCTTTGAGTCCATCGCGCCCTTTGCGTGAGGCCACATTTGTATGAGCGACTACTGCGAATTTTTCAATCTGGCGAAAATCTACCCGACGCCCAAAGGCCCGGCGGTGATCGTCAAGAATTTCAATTTGCGC
>JAJXXI010000264.1 GCA_021781185.1 bacterium | reverse complement strand
TTCATAGTTAAATCAAACGGGCAATTAGCTTAGGTGAACGTGCGGCCCTGGTCAAACAGTGAAATCCCCGCCCTCGTTACAAAATCGCTGTTCGTCAGACAAAAACCCGCTATGCTCGTTCAAAATGGAGCGCCAATCAGCGAATCGGCGCGAGTTTAGACACTTTTGCAACCCTGCCGGCACGGATGCCGGCGCTCCCAGCGGCATCAACCTGCGTCAATCCACCGCCGGCTTCGGCGCCGGTTGCCACTGATTGCCGTCATAAAACTCAGGCTGGCCGTTCGTGTCCAAACGCGCCGGCACGCCGACCGAACGCAAAGCCGCCACATAGATGATTTGAAAACCCTTTCCGTCAGTAATTTGACGCCGCCAGATAGCCGAGACAGAACGCGGCGGGTTGGGCAGGTCGGCGATGGTCACCCGCTCGCGCAAATGGCGGACAACAATTTGAGCTGCGTCTGCCGGTGAATTTTCATGTCGGATGCGGGGATAGAATTCTTCCCACAAGGGGCGACGCCAGTTCAGACTGGAAGATGGAGGATGGAAGATCGAAGATGGTTCGATAATCGGCGAAAGCACATAATTATGGTAGATTGTTTCATCCAGTTTCCAGTTGATCAGTTCGCGGTTGTAATTGGCCAACTCTGCTTGATCCATGAGGGTTTTGAGCTTCTGTCCCTGCCAAATTGGCTGGCTGGCCAAAAAGTCAAAATCAGCGCGTTCTTTGGGTTGAATCAAGCAACGACGCGCGATGGCAAGCGTATCTTTGCTGACGGACAAATGTGGCGGAACCAGATGCAACGCAGTCACTCCCACAGCCCAAATACCAAGAACCGCCGCCAGCCACCGCAGGGCGACTTCATGACGACGCAATTTGATTTTTTTGACCGGAACCGGATTCCGGCGATGTCGCCAGGCATAATAGCCGACCATCCAAGCCGCTGCCGGCAGACAAAACGGCCAGAACGGCGGTGCATCTGCTTCAAATTGAGCGAGTGAATGGTAATTTAGCCATACTTTATTGTCGGTTTGTTCCATTTCAGAACCGTCGCCGTTACTTCCAGCAGCCGAGGCAACGAGGCTCTGTCTGCTCTCTGCTTTCTGCTCCCTGTTTTTCCAAAGTTGCATCCGGCAGTATTCGCCCACGAACCGAAAAATGACCCCGCGCTCCGGTCCCAATCCATGCGACAAGCCGTGGAGAATTTTTAATTGCACCGGCACACCGTTGGTTCGCAACTCGAAAGCCAGCCGCTCTGTGTCAGCCAACGGAAAAACTTCATCCTGGTCGCTGTGGATGAACAGCACCGGGCAGTGAAGGTTGGAAGATGGATTCCATCCAGCGCCACTGAGTTGAACGAGCAGTTGCGGTTGACGTTCCGGGTGTCGCTGCACGAGGTCCATCATGCGATTCGCGCCGAGGCTCATGCCAACCCAGGCAATGGCATTCGTATCGGCCCAATTTTGGTGGGCAAGATGGTTTTGCACTGCCTCCATTTCCGCAGGGAACATTGTGGCGTTGGTTTGATGGTAATCCAAACTGACAACCGCCAGCCCGAGTTCCGCCATCTGGCGCAGAACAAAACCATCATTCATCAGACTGCCCCCGGATCCATGCGCGTAGATGATAACTGGACGTTTCTGAACCGGCTTTGGCAGTATTGCTACGCAGTTGAGCTTGTGACCGGCAGCGCGAATTGAAAACCAGTGGCGCGAAAGGGAATCCTGATCCTTCGCCCAAAACAGCGCGCCCAGAAACAAGAGCGTGACGAAAATCGGCACGAACTCCACGCAGGGGCGAAAAAACGCACCCAAGGCACGAAAGAAACGTCTGCTTCTTTCCGAATTGGAAGAAGGCCGGGGATGGGTATCAATGGATTCACTGCTTCCGTTATCCATTTAGACCTTAAGTATTGGTGTCCCGCCGTTTCTGAGTTCGTGACCTCAAAGAGGGGAATCTGAGATGCAACTGATTTTTGGACCATTTTCTTTTTAGTTGTGGGTTGATAATTGGTGTTCGAATTGGTTTGGGGTTTGGTATCCGAGAGCGGAGTGCTTGCGTTGATTATTGTAGTAAGCTTCGATGTATTCGAAAAGTTCGGTTTGGGCATCTTGTGCGGTCTCAAAACAGCCGCCCTGAAGCATTTCCTGTTTGAGCGTTCCGATGAAGGATTCAGTCCAGGCGTTGTCATAGGGGTTGGCGCGGGCGGACATGCTCTGGCGCAGTCCCGCACTGGCCAGCACCTGGCGGAAGGCGGTGCTGCCATATTGACTGCCCCGATCACTGTGGAAGATGGTTTGATCGATTCCCGGACGTGAAGCCAACGCTTGGTTGAGCGCCGCCAGGACGAGTTCGGCGCGGAGGTGATTGGCAAGGCTCCAGCCGACGATGCGGCGGGAGCACAGATCCATCACGACGGCCAAGTAAAGCCAGCCCGTCTGCGTCGGGATAAACGTGATGTCCCCGGCCCAGACCCGATTGGGTTGCCCGGGCAGCGGTTGGTTCTTCACGAGATTGGGCGAGGGTTGGTTGGCTTTGCCGTCACTGGTTTTGGGCACGAAGTTTTTCGGTTGAATCGCCTTCAATCCCCGCTGTTTCATGAGGCGGCGAACGCGACTGGGAGCGCACACCAGCTCCTGATCCTTTAGCTCCTGGCCGACGCGACGATAACCGTAGCGGCGACGATGCGCTTTGAAGATGGCTTCGATCCGAACGCTCATTTGCTGGTCGGAAGCCTGCGTGGCCGTTTCGGTGGCCGCGTGATAAAAACTGCTGCGAGCGAAGCCCAGGGCCTGGCAAACCTGCCGCAAACTGGTGCTGGTTGATTGTTGGAGCGCCAGGATCATTTCGCGTCGTTGAGCTGGGGTTTGGTCCCGAGAATGACGGCGGCCTTTTTTAAAATGTCATTCTCGATTTTCAGTTTGGCATTCTCCCGGCGGAGTCGGCGCAGCTCGTCCGCTGCGGGCTCCTGGCCTTCCTCGCGGTGACGGCGTGGGATTCCGAATACTGGATCGGCCAAATACAGGATTCTATCTGTGCCGAAGAAGCTGATTATTTTTGCTAAACCAGTAATGGCAAAAATCAATCCAAACGAACAAATCAGTCTCCTTTTAAATGAACATAGCATAAAAGCATTGCGATTATCCGGAATAAGATGGTCTATCCAAGCACATATCATCCGCAGGTTCCCGTGCAGGGATAAGCCGTATAATCTCCAGTTTCCGGTGTTGGTCCCCAAGGGGTTCCACAGGTCGATCCGCTTTCATTCCATCCACATGTTCCGGTAAAGGCCGAACCTATGCCTGTTGCTGAACTACCGCCTCCACACGATGGACCAAGACCAAGACTTGGATTCTTGATATCCAAGCCTGCAGTGCCATGCTCATATTGTTGATCCTTACCGCTCCAACAAACCGCGTATAGGGTCCATCCGCAGCATATACTATTAGTATAACCTGGATCGTTATGACAAGTGACCATTATGGGTCCATAACTACACCCAGCTTTTGTATAGCCGGCTCCAAGACACGAGTAGACCAGTGCTATGATAATGCAGACCTTCATTTTGTTAACATATTTATTTTTCATTTTTATCCTTTTGCTTTAGAGCTTATCCGTAAATAACCGTTGCGTGACTTGAAACCGTGTTTATGCTGTCGGCATGGCCAAAACTCAATCGTGGGAAGTTTCCGATGAACTCTGGCAACGCGTTCAGCCCTTG
>JAJXXI010000346.1 GCA_021781185.1 bacterium | reverse complement strand
CGGCGGGCACGCATTGGTTGAGGTTGATCACTGTCAGAAAGTCCGGCTGGGCTTGGGGTTTTCCGCGCATGACTTACAGACAAACTTCAACTTCGCTGGTTCAAACGTTTTTCAACAAACTGCTAGTGTGCTGACCATCGGAAGCGATCAGTGGCAGCGCGTGCAAATATTCCCATGGGCCATCCTTTCAATGACGGTCGAAATGTTTTTTGTTAGCGCGATTTTTGAAAGAATCATGCATAAGGGAGAAAAATAGTTTTACCTTTCAAACCGATATGAAGCAAGACCACAGCAGCAAAATAAACTTGGAGTTTATGCGTTAGGCATACCATTCAGCAAGTTGACGTATTTGTGGTGGACTTTCCCTTTCCGGAAAGTCCCGAAATTTGACGGGGTTTAGGCCGAGCCATAAGAAATCAGAATTTCCATTTCTCTTGTGGAGAAGATTTTGAATTGAAGTTTGGAAAAAATAAACATATGAACCCGCAAGACCCGATTCCTGCCTCTGTCCGTCACTCAGCGACACCGACTACAAGCGGCTGTGGGAGCAGATGGTGCTTTTTGTTGACCTCTATAAGCATCATTTTGATTTATTCGTTAAGGGCTTCGTCGTGCATCTGGCTATTATCGGTTCAGGCGCCGGACTCGCATTTAGCGATAAATTAGACCCTTTTACTCGCCGATGGCTAATAATTCTCGTGGTCGCTTTATCCATCGTCTCGGTAGTAGCTTGGATTGTCTCTTTACGGTGGGCGTATCGATTCGCGCACCAGTTCGAAGATCTGTGCGACCGAATCGGAATGGAGCGGTTGCCAACGTTCGGTGTGAAGGTAATCATCGCACTCGCTACGACGGGGTCACTTTTTTTCGCGGTGGTCGGGATTGTGTTGCTCGCCCTCGGAAATCCACAGAAGTAATAATCAAATCGCAAGGGATTCCCATTCAAATCTGAAACGATCAAAGGGTCGAAAATCAGCAAGCCGTTAAGCAGCCGACTTCATCTTGGACGCCAAGTTCGAAGATGCCATTGCGGGCTGAAAACGAAGCCCCGGGTTTATCGCCGGGGCTTTTTCGTCGCAGGCGCGGATTGTTTCAGCTTGGCTTCGGCTTCTTCCCGTTCCGCTTTTTCCAATCTCGCCTGCCCGGATTTAGTCAAGGGAACCATGGTCGCAAGTTGTCGCAGCCCTTCTGCCAGCGACGCTGGGTAAAACTTCGCACAGTCAGCCGCCGTTGCAAGGCGAGGCCTATGTTGCTTCTTTTCCATTTCTGGAAATTAGGAATTTCGCCGGGCCGTGTCAAAACTGGAAAACTTTAACACTGCCGACCGACCATCAATCGTAGTCGAGAAATTAGTATCAAACACGATTTCCGATGAAAAAATCATTCATTCGGAAAATCGCGGGTGACACCGACAGCGTCGGCAGTCACAAAACCATCAAGCTCGGTAATTTTCGGCACGACCGGAATCTTGAACACGGCAAGGAAGAGTGGCTGACGCCGCCGGAAATCATTCGGGCATTCGGCCCGTTTGACCTCGACCCTTGCGCGCCAGTGAAACGCCCCTGGGCAACGGCGGTCAATCACTACACCATCGAAGACGACGGCCTATTGCGACCGTGGCATGGGCTCGTCTGGTGCAATCCGCCCTACGGCCCAAAAACCGGTGACTGGCTCGCCAAATGTGCCGCACATGGAAATTGTCTCGCGCTGGTATTTGCCCGGACGGAAACACAGGCGTTCCAAAAGTGGGTTTGGCCGTTCGCCAAATCCTTGTTCTTCATTTCCGGTCGCCTTTCTTTCTGTCATGTGAGCGGTGATCCGGGCGGCACCGCCGGAGCGCCAAGCGTCCTGATTGCTTACGGTGATTTGGCCGACCAACGGTTGCGCGATAATCAAATCATTGCCGGCCAGTATCTTCAAAGTCTTCCCTCCAAACTCATCAGGCTACGCCTGAAAAATTCAAACAAGTGAAATTTTACAAAACATAAAATCACTATGAAAAAAACATCCTTCAGTCACGAAATAAAAATCGAAGAACTCGTCAACCGCATCGTCGCCAATGCGTCCGAACAGATTCAAGAACATGGAACCGTTCCAGCAATATTCATTTGCTTCGGAGCGCGCCGGACCGTCCAATGGATTGCCCCATCATTATCCAATGGTCTGGCGGTTGACGGGTTTGCAAATGACTGCCGATTGCTCTGCGTAAGCGAAGAGGCATCCGCAGCCATATTTGTCGCGCAGGTTGCACTCGGTTGCGGAAGGCCTTTGGCAATCAAGACTCCTGATTCATCAGCTAACGGCGGCTCCGAGTATTTGTTAATCCAAATTGAATTGGATGGCGGACAGAATCAAACGCACATGGTTCCAATTCTACCCGGCACGGGCGGGAGGCCGAAATTGGGCAATTGCAGGGTTTTGCTCAATGGCCTGCTGACAAGAATCACAGACGCATTATTGCCAAAGGCAAAACCGACTGAAGCCGAGCGGATCGTCGCAGAATTCGCGATTCAGCAAAATCCCCGGTTGAAGGGCTACAACCCGTTTCAATCAAATTAAAATGGCAACAGTTACTACTGCCATATCTTTATAGATATGGCAGTAGTAACAAATGCCGCATCAGAGGTGCCGGGCCATTTTTCAAATCCAGATTGACAAAAGTGGGAAATCCCACCATATTCATCCCATGCCGACAGCAACCCTTGAACGCCCCAAGCAGAAGCAACGCCTTACAGTCGTGGAAAACTACGACGTGGCTGCCGACGCGAAGAAACGCATCAGCCTGCGCAACGCCAAGACGAAGTATTTTCACGTCCAGGCGCTGTCGAATGGCTGTTTTTATCTGGAGCCGCGCGTATTGGTGTCGCCCCAAGCCATTTCCGCCCGTTCCTTGAAGATGCTGGATAAATCCGTCGCCAACTTGAAAAAAGGGCTGGCATCCGCACCGATTGATTTGTCTGCCTTCGCCGGGGCTTAAAGGAATCGTATGGCGTTCAGCATCCGCATGGGCTTGCCGGAAATGGAGGCATTGTGGAATGACTTTGCCACCCGTAAGCAGCAGGGGAAGCTGGACAAAGACGAAGAAAAGTTTTTCAAGAAACTGGTCAAAGCCCTTGGCTATCTGGCGGAAAATCCACGGCACAACAGTCTGGTTTCGCATGAAATTGACGACCTGACCCGCAAATACGGGATTAAGATTTTTCAATCGTATCTCGAAAATAACACCCCGTCAGCCGGACGGATATTCTGGGCCTATGGGCCAGACCAGCGGGACATCACGGTGCTGGCCATCGAGCCGCACCCGGAGGATCAAAAGCGCGGCGCTTATCAGCGCATCAAATTGTCGTCTCTGCCGTCGGCAAAATCGCCATCAGGGGAAAAACGCCGCACCAACCCGCAGTAACCGCAGCAAGTGGTTCCAAAACCGCCGAAGAACATTCTGTGGTTTGCGATTCTGTAAAGTGTGGCTGCGGTAGCTGCGGCGGGGCTTTTTGGGTGTCCCGACATCATGAGGTTTGAATATACAATGCTGATACAGTCAAATCGGGATTTTCTGGTTCCGCGCTGAGTCAGTCCGGCATCTGTGCGACGAGCCGCTGGCGCTAGCAGTTTGTTGAAAAACGTTTGAACCAGCGAAGTTGAAGTTTGTCTGTAAGTCATGCGCGGAAAACCCCAAGCCCAGCCGGACTTTCTGACAGTGATCAACCTCAACCAATGCGTGCCCGCC
>JAJXXI010000345.1 GCA_021781185.1 bacterium | reverse complement strand
AATACCAGAATTACATCGAGTATTTCGCGCGTTGCCTGGCGGCTGGTGAGTCGCCCAGGCCCGATGCAACCGAAGGTATCGTGACCATCGCGTTGCTCGTGGCGATGGAGGAAGCCTGTGCGAAAGGCCAGCCCGTGAAGCTCAAGGATGTATTATCGCGCCATGGCTTGGATGGCTTGATTTCCGCGAATCGTCCGCCAGCAAGTCCTCCAAGTGAAATGCCCTGAAGCCGTTTCGTTGCGCAGCGTGTTCGGCAAGCGGGGCATTTACGTGTTCGTCCCGTTGGAAGATGATTCCAAAACCGAACAAGCCTTGAAACTGGTCAGGCCATGTTGTTGAATGACTTGCCGCAAATGAAAAACACCACGCTCACCCGCTGTCTTGCCTACGCCTTCAGCGATACCGGAGGACAACTGGTTTTCTGCGTCATCTCGTTTTATCTGCTGAAGTTTTACACCGATGTTTACGGCATTTCCGCCGCCGCCGCCGGCACGATTCTGTTGATCGCCCGTTTGACGGATGCAGTGGATGCACCGGTCTGGGGCATCATCTTCGACAAGACCCACAGCCGTTGGGGTAAAAGCCGTCCGTGGTTTCTGTGGCTTTGCCTGCCGTTTGCGGTGTTTGGGGTGCTGACCTTTCTGACGCCGGATCTGAGCTACACGGCAAAGGTGGTTTACGCAGCGGTCACCTACGTGATCTGTAGCGTCCTCTATACGGGCATCAATACGCCGGTGACTTCGATTCTCGCGTCGCTGACATCCGATCCCAGCGAGCGCATCAAGTTTACCAGTTTCCGCATGTTTGGGTCGAAACTTGGCGTGTTGATTGTGAATCTCACGGTGCTGAAGCTGGTGGATTTTTTCGGGCAGGGCAACGACCGGGAAGGCTTCATGATCGTCATGCCGATTTTTGCGGTGGGAAGCATTCTGCTCTTTCTATTCGCATTTTGGAAACTCGACGAAAGGGTTAAGGAACAGAAGAAGCACATGTCCATCAAGGACAGTTTTGGGGCGATCAAGGGCAACTGGCCGTGGGTTATCATCTTCATCAGCAGCCTGTTTTTCTGGATCGCCTTCATCTCGCGCATCAGCATCTCGCCCTATTTCTGGGAATACACCTTGCACCGCAAAGATCTGATTGGACCGGCCAACAGCCTTGATTTTATTTCGCTCGCGGGAATTTTATTTCTGCCGTTATTTGTCCGGCTGACATCAAAACGCACGGCATGGCTTGTCGGGTTGGCGGGAGCAGTGGCAGCGCAATTCATCATTTGGTTTGGCGTTAAAAACGGATCGCTCACGCTGGTCATGACGGGCTGGATTCTCGGCATCATCCTGAGCGGAATTGCGATGGCCATGCCCTTTTCGCTGCTGTCGGACAGCGTGGATTATGGAGAATGGAAAACCGGCATTCGCGCCGCCGGTCTGCTCACCGCTGTCGGCGCGGCGTTTTGCCTGAAGGCCGGCAGTGGTTTGGGTGGCGCGCTGCCCGCGTGGATTCTCGACTGGTATCATTACGTTCCCAATGTCGAGCAAACGCCACGGGCACTGTTTGGCATTGATGTCGGTTTCATCTGGCTGCCGGCGATTTTTTACGCCATCGCCCTCATTCCGGTCTTTTTCTATCACCAGTTTGAACGCCTTGAGCCAAAGATTCGCCAGGATTTGGAATTGCGTCGGAACACGGCTTCGGCAATGGATGCTGCTGTCTGATGTCAATTATGTTCTCCATGGAAAATAGCACGGGCTCGGTTGTTCTCACCGCCGGTGAAAAGCGCATTCGCATTGCGTTCTTTTCTGAGGCCGTTGCGCGAATCACGATGACGAACGGGGAAAACTTCCTGACGAAATCCAGCTTGATCGTCACGGGGACTTCCAGTTTTGCCGGCTACAAGGTTTTGGAAACCGGCGCTGCTTATGAAATCTCCACATCGTCAATCAAACTCGTGGCAAATAAATCAACGGGTGCCATTTCCTATTTCGATTCGGCCGGTAAATTGCTTTTGCGTGAACCGGAACGTGGCGGCAAAACAATTGTTCCGAAAAAAGTTTATCGCAACGACTTTAAACAAGGCGCAACCGTGAACGCCAGAGAAAGTATTGACGGAGCTCGCGCCGTGGCAACCGGGTTTGATACGGTTTTCGCCCGCGACGCGTTCGAGGCAAAGGTGGAGTTCGAGTTCGCAACCGATGAGGCGATCTTTGGTCTCGGTTCTCACGAGGAAGGCTATGGCAATCTGCGCGGTAACGAGCGTCTGCTTTACCAGCAGAACATGAAAATTGTCGTGCCGTATTTCGTCTCGACACGCGGTTACGGTGTGTTGCTGGATTGCGGTTCGCTGATGACCTTCCGCGATGGCCCGGACGGCGCTTGCTGGTGGGCTGATGTGGTGGACGAACTGGACTTTTACTTCATTGCCGGCGGGTCGTTCGATGCCGTGACGAAGAATCTCCACGAGTTGACCGGCAAGGCTCCAATGTTGCCGAAGTGGGCATTTGGCTATGTGCAATCCAAGGAACGCTACGTCAACGCTCGCGAACTGGTCGAGGTGGTGCGCGAATATCGCCGCCGAAAAATCCCTCTCGATTGCGTCGTGCTCGATTGGAAATCCTGGCCGAATGGGGCAGGGTGGGGGCAGAAGAATTTCGACCCGGCGCGCTTTCCTGATCCGAAAGCATTGACGGAGGAATTGCACTCGCTTGGCGCGCGACTGATGGTTTCCATCTGGCCGATCATGACGGGAAATTGTCCCAACCAGATCGAATTGCGCGAGCGCGGATTGATGTTGGGCAACCAGTCCACCTACAACGCCTTTTCACCCGAAGCGCGCGAGCTTTATTGGATGCAGGCCGAACGCGGGCTGTTTGCCAACGGCGTGGATGCCTGGTGGTGCGATTGCACTGAGCCGTTTGAATCCGACTGGTCTGGAGAAATGAAGCCCGAGCCACAACCGCGTCTGGAACTAAATGCCGGGGCGGCCAAGAAGTATCTTGATGCTGGCCAGATCAACACCTACTCGCTGCCGCATTCACAAGGCATTTACGAAGGCCAACGCCGGATGAGTTCCGCCAAGCGCGTTCTCAATCTCACGCGCTCTGGTTATGCGGGACAGCATCGTTACGCGACTGTTTGTTGGAATGGCGATGTTTGTGCCACCTGGCAGACGCTGCGCAACTGCATCCCTGAAGGCGTGAATTTTTGCGCCACCGGGGAGCCGTTCTGGACCGTTGACATCGGCGGCTTTTTCATAAACAACGATCCCAATCTCTGGTTCTGGAGCGGCGATTATGCCGAAGGTTGTCGCGGTCTGACCGACATGAATGCGCTGGAGCCGGACCCGAAGGACACCGGCTGCCGCGATCTCGGTTTCTGGGAACTCTATGTGCGCTGGCTGCAATACGCCACCTTCTTGCCAATGTTCCGCTCACATGGCACGGATGCGTCGCGCGAAATCTGGCGCTTTGGCGACGAAGGCAATCCGTTCTATGACACCATTGCCAAATTCATTCGGCTGCGTTACCAACTGATTCCCTACATCTATTCGCTGGCAGCACAGGTAACGATGCACGGCACGCCGATGCACCGTGCCGTGGCGCTGGAATTTCCAGCGGATGCGAACACACACAGCCTCACGGATGAATTCCTCTTTGGCCCCGCGTTGCTGGTCTGTCCGGTCACGTCGCCGATGTATTACGGTAAAAACTCGCAGCCGATTGCGGACGCACAA
>JAJXXI010000571.1 GCA_021781185.1 bacterium | reverse complement strand
TGCAGTCCTTCGCGTCAAAGCGGAAAGCCGGATCGTAAGGCATGAGGCCGCTGGGCTTCACCTTGGCGAGCAGTTTCGCATCCGTGATAAATTCCGCACGGGCGATGAGGCCCTTCTTCAATTTCCTGGCGCGCACCATGGCGAACGGCGTCTTCGTTCCGCCTTTGGCGTATTGCCACAACAACATCACTGGCAGTTTACGGAACTCGCCCAACTCGGCGCGCACCATGCCTTTCGCCTCGCGCAGGTGTTGTCCGATGCTGGCACGCAACTGATCGTGACCACGCAATTCGCTGCCGTCGGGCATCTTCACAACCACCTTGGCGTCGTGCAACTCGACTTGCGGTTCAATCTCTCCGGCATTCCACGCGGCGGCCGCGCGCCAGAAGGCGATGGCGAGTGGATCGGCGGGAAAAAACAGCATCGGCTTCGGCACGAGATTGCCGCCTGCCGTGCGACCAGCGACGCCCATTTTGTCGTTCGGATCCACCACGATGGCCGACGCGCCGGAAACGCGCGCCGTCTTGGCCAGCGCCAGACATTTCTCCGAACGCAGATCCCATTCGTCAATGTTGTCGCCGAGCGTCTTGCCGGTGACGGTTTTGGCCTTCACGTTGAGCACGCCCATGCGCTTTAGCTCGCCGAGAATCGTATGAATGCCTCCGGCACGCTGCACGTCCTGGACATGATAATCCGACGACGGCGAAACCTTGCAGATGCACGGAATGCGTCGCGAAATCTCATCAATGCGCGCAATGTCGTAGGGAATGCCCGCCTCGCGAGCAATCGCCAGCGTGTGGAGAATGGTGTTGGTCGAACCGCCCATCGCCACATCCAGCATGATGGCATTGTCGAATGCCTCGACAGTCGCGATATCGCGCGGCTTGAGATTTTTTCCGACAAGGCGGATGATGGCCTCGGCGGCACGCTGGTAGAGCGCCTCACGTTCCTTGGACACGGCGAGGATGGTGCCGTTGCCCGGCATCGCGATGCCGAGCGCTTCGCAGAGGCAGTTCATTGAGTTCGCCGTGAACATGCCGGAGCACGATCCGCACGTCGGACACGCGGTTTGTTCCAGCTTGGTCAACTGCGCCTCGGTGATCTTGCCCGTCTGCAATTCGCCCACGCCCTTGAACACGGAAATTAAATCCGACTTGCCGGTCGCGGGTTGAAGATATTGCGCCAGGTCGTCATGCGCCGCCTGCTGCTCGGCGATGCCCGCCGCCATCGGCCCGCCGCTGACGAACACCGTGGGGATGTTGCAGCGCATCGCGCCCATCAACATGCCGGGCACGATCTTGTCGCAGTTCGGAATGCACACCATGCCGTCGAAACTGTGCGCGTTGATGACCGTTTCCACGCAGTCGGCAATGAGTTCGCGCGACGGCAGCGAATATAACATGCCGCTATGGCCCATCGCGATGCCGTCGTCCACGCCGATGGTGTTGAAGACGAACGGCACACCGCCCGCCGCGCGCACCATGCGCTTGACCATCTGGCCGACCTCGTTCAAATGCGCGTGGCCGGGAATGCAGTCAATATAACTATTGCAGATGGCGATAAACGGCTTGCTGAAATCCTCCTCGGACTCGATCACGCCGGTGGCGCGCAGCAACGCGCGGTGGGGAGCCCGTTCAAAACCCTTTTTGATGATGTCGGAACGCATGGCAAATAAATGTAAATTTTACGATTTCAAGTGTTCGACAGGGAATGTAGCCATGAAGCGCAATGGTGTCACGCATTTGCCGATGATGGCCTGGCAAATGCATTGCAAGCTGCCGGACTCTCCGGGCTCATTTTTCGGCTGCATCTGCCTTAAATTCACCCGCAATCCGTCCCAAACCCATCCATGTCGCAAAGAATTCCGCCCCGGAAGGCTGGCATGAAAACTGCATCATCAGCGATGTGAGTCTGGTTTTTCATAAGCTGCCATTGCTCGGAGAAGCTGATGAGCAGCGCCGAGAAACGATTCGCGCCAAATTTGTGGAAGGCTATCGTCCCCAGCAACAACAAGTGAGTTTGATTCGTCGCTTTTTCCGAAAAGTGCGGGCCATATTTCTTTTTCTGCTGGCTTCAGCCATTGCGACTTTCATCTTGGCACATGTCAATGAGATCAATTCCCTGGCCGCCGAAAAAGCCGCCCAACTCGAACGGCATTTAAAAAAACAGGACCGGAACGATCCTCTCCGGCAAAAAGCCCTGAACTACGAACATCAAGTGGACGATGCCAGTGCTTCTCACCCTGCCACACCGCCGGCGATGTAACGTTCCATCTGCTCAATCTCAGCGCTCTGCGTGGAGATGATCCAGTTGACGAGATCCCCGATCGAGACAATCCCAATCACCCGGCCATCTTCAATCACAGGCAAATGCCGCACACGATGTTCCGTCATCAGCCGCATGCAGTCTTCCACCGATTCCTCCGGCGACACAGTCACGAGATCCGTCGCGACGATTTCGCGGACACGGGTGTCACGCGATGATTTGCCGGCCAGGGCGATTTTGCGGGTGTAGTCGCGTTCGGTGAAAATCCCGGTGAGCCGGCCGCCCGCCAGCACCGGGAGCGAGCCGATATTTTTTTCGGCCATCAGCTTGATGGCTTCGAAGACCGTGGTTTCCGGCGGCACGCTCCAGACAGCGGCGGCCTTGTGGTGCAGGAGGGAACTGATGGGGTATGCAGTTTTCATAGGCTTGGAGCTTTTATCCACCCGGTCCGGCTGCATTTCAAGATAAATTATTCTCTTCATTAACCCGGAATATGATCAAGCGCTCGCCTGCCTTCCTCTTGTTGAATGATTGTGATCCCCAGCCTTCACAACGCTTGCTCAAGGGAGAAATCAGCCGGCAGCCTCCAAACATGCCAATGAACATTCCAGTCGGAAAGAGGTCAAAATAGACATGAAAATCAGCTTTGCCTTTGCGATGTTGATGTCGGCTCCAGCGGTCCTCCTTGCTCAAATCTCCGGCCCGCCGGTGTCGCCCGAAACCAATTTCCCGCCCGTCAATCTAATGGGGACCAACCAACTCCCGCGCCTTCCCAACCCGCCACCAGTTCCGCCCATGAATCCTGCCCCGTCAAAAACCCCGCTTGCGCCAGGCATTTATTTGACCAAGCCATACACCTGCATGGTGAAAGTTCCCGGGGCGCAGAATGACCAATGCATCCTCCCCATGACGACCAATTCCGTTCCCATTCAAAACGCGAAACCAGGGCTTCGATTTGTTCCCCAGCCGCCGGCTGGGAAATAATTGAACCACTTACCCGCCGACGCCCGCCGGCTTCGACTCAGGCAGGGTTTGGCGCCGTTTCTCCGCATTTTAAACTTTCCCGCCCGGCTCCAGCCTGCGACCCTGCGGCTATGTCTACAATCATTGATACGCTGCCAACTGTCCTGCTCAAGCCCGGTGAAGCCGACCGCATTGTCGCCGGTCATCCATGGATTTATAACAATGAAGTGCTCCGCCTGACCATGCCTGCCGCCGACGGCGACCTGGTCCAGGTGAAAGACCACCGCCAGCGCCTGCTCGGCACTGGCTTTTACAATTCGCGCTCCAAGATCAACGTCCGCCTGCTGGCGCTGGACCGCATCTCGCCGAACGAGGCGTTCTTCGAGGAACGCATCCGCGAGGCGCTCGCCGTCCGGCAACGGCACCTGCCCGGAGCCACTTCATTTCGCGTGGTGAATGCGGAAAGCGATTTTCTGAGCGGCCTCATCGTGGACAAATACGAGGACGTG
>JAJXXI010000635.1 GCA_021781185.1 bacterium | reverse complement strand
GGCATGGGCGTAATCGCGGAAAATCTTTGGGTCGGCGAGGCGGAAACGGTAGATGCTTTGCTTCACATCGCCGACGAGAAAACGGTTGCCAGCCTCCCGGCTCAGCGCCTGGATGATTTTGTCCTGCGCGGCGTTGATGTCCTGATATTCGTCCACGAAAACAAATTTCAATTTCGCCTGCCAGGCTTCCGCCACGGCAGTTGGCCGGCGGGCGTTAAAATCCCAGAGCAGCCTCAATGCGAACTGTTCCAGGTCGTGAAAATCCAGGACGCCATCGGCGAGTTTGCGCCGGGCAAAGGCTTCGGAAAACCCGGCGGCCAGCCGCAGCAATGTGACCATGTGGCCGCGCACCCAGGACCAGTCCTCCGCGAGCGGGTCGCCGCCATTTTTCACTGCGGCCAGCGAAACGAGAAACGCGGCTTCGTCAAAAATCCTCTCCAGCGGCTGGCGCAGAATTGTTTTCCGCCTGGCGGGCCAGTTGCCGTCGGCGGAAAGAACCTGCGACAAAACTTCCGCCGCGGTTCCGCGCGGGAAATTTCCCTTGAGCGGTGAAATTATTTTGGCCAGCTCGGCGGCCTTCTCGTTGCCGGCCGCCAAATTCCCGAGGGCGAACACCCAATCCGCGTGCCAATGGGCAATCGCGTCGAGCAGCCAGCCTTGCCAGGCCACCGGATCGGCGGCGGAATAAACTTCCGTCTGCGCCGCGAGCCAGCCGGCGGCATCGGGCCGGGCCTGGGAATAATGATGCAGCTGCAAAACCAATTGGCGGATACTCTCGTCCCGGCCGCTGCCGTGAATTTGAACCAGTTCCTGCACGGCCAGCGAAAACGCATCGTCGCCCGCGTAGTGCGCTTGAAACTGTTCGTCCAGCGTTTCGCTGATGCATTGACGCGCCTCGCCTTCGTCCAGCACGGAGAACTGCGGGTCGAGGCCCAGCTCGTAAAAATGCTCGCGCACGAGGCGGAGACAGAAGCTGTGCAGCGTGCCGATATGGGCGACATCAAACAGCGCCAACTGGCCCGGCCAATGTTCATCGGCGAAATGGGCGGCGGCTTTCTCCTCCAGTTTTTTGCGCAGACGCTGGCGCATTTCGGCGGCGGCCGCCTCGGTGAAGGTGACTATCAGTAATTCATCAAGGGCAACGCGTTCACGGTCGAGACAATCGAGGCAACGCTCGACCAGCGTCTTGGTTTTGCCGGTGCCGGCACCGGCCATGACCAGAACATTGCCGCGGGCATCCACCGCCCGTTGCTGGGCGGGCGTGAGCGAACCAGGTTTGGCGGTCGGGATTTCCATGCGGCGACCGCAGGCTAACATGCCGGTCGTTTGATGGAAAACAGAACCGTTCAATCGTCCCGAAGAAGTCCGCACGCGCAGGCTAGACTGACGCGCCCGGCCTCGGCATCATCCGGCAGCCCGGAAATATCCGCGCCGCATTGAACAATATCGAGACCATCATCTGCCTGCTGCTGCTCTTCATGGGCGTGCCGGATTTGTGCCGCAAGCTGGGCCGGCCGGCTTTGGGCTACCCGGTTTTTGTGCTGATCGGGCTGGTCGTCACGCCACTGGTGAATATCGGCGTGGAAACGATGTTGATTGAAGCCGGCAAGGTGGGTTTCGTGCTACTGCTGTTCGAGGTGGGCCTGGAAATCGAACTCCCCAGCCTGCGCGATTTTTTGCAGCCCGTGCGAACCGTCATTTTCCTGGTCCTGTTGCAATATCCGGTCGTCGTCGCGGCCGCCCACCTGGCCGGCCTTGACCTGATGGAAACCTTGGTGGCAGCGGCGGCGCTGACGAGCTGTTCCGTGGGCATGACCCATGCCGCGTGGAAAAATTATCCCCTGCCGGATGCCAGGACACGCACCCATGTGCTGCACCTCATGGTGCTGCTGGAATTGCTGGCCGTTGTGTTGCTCGCGGCGGAAACCGTGGTGCTGGACACGGGCTGGTCCTGGCTGGTGCCCATCAAACTGCTGGGCATCGGCATCGCCGTGCTGCTGGTCGCGCGCTACTCGGCGAAGGTCAAAACCTTGTTTCAGGCCGTGTTGGAGGAAACCACACGCTGGCGGGTGCATTTTCTGGTGCTGCTGGTGTTGATTATCTGTGACGTCGGCGAGCGCGTTGGTTTGTCTGCGGCCCAAACCGCTTTTGTGCTGGGCCTCTTCATGAGCCGGATTGAACATGACGGCAAGGGGCTGGAGGAATACATGGCCCCCATCAGTCATCGGTTTCTAATTCCCATCTTCTTCGTCGCCCTTGGAATGCAATTGCCCTGGCAGATATTTGCGGGCTGGAATGCCCTGATGGCTTTCGGAACCGCCGGGCTGATCATGGGCATCCGCCAGTTCATTCTGGTGCGCTGGCTGAAAACGGGCGGCGACCGGAACACTTTCCTGCTGTTGACGCCCAATCTGACCATCGTGGCACTGGCGGCCAGTTCCCTGCTCCAACATCAGCAACAAGGCGCCATTACGTCATGGCTGCTGATGACGGGCTTGTTCATGACCGTGTTGTCACTATTTCTGCTGCCACGAGCCACGAACAGCCAGGTCGCCGCAGCCGGCGCTGATTAGCCGGGCCTCACGCCTCCAGTTTCGCGGCAAGCGAAATTTTCGCATTGAGCAGGCGAGAAATGGGACAACCCGCCTTGGCCCCGTTCGCGATGGCGATGAATTTCGCCTCATCTATTCCGGGAATGGTTGCCGTCATGTCCAGATGCGACGCCGTGACGGTGAAACCCGCGTCATTTTTTTCCATCGTGATCGTCGCCGTCGTGTGGATGACCGTCGGCAGGAAGCCCGCCTTGCCGAGTTCTGCCGAGCACGCCATGGTGAAACAGCCAGCGTGCGCCGCTGCGATGAGTTCCTCGGGGTTCGTGCCGGGCCCGTTTTCAAAGCGCGTGCCGAACGAGTATTGCGCTTCCTTGAGCACACCGCTTTCGGTGGAAATGGCTCCGTTGCCGCTTTTCAAATCTCCCTGCCAGACTGCTGATGCCTTGCGTTTCATGAATCATCCTTTGGTTGACGGGAACGAAAATCCGCCCCGCAGTCAGGAAGCTAACCCCCAGCCGCGAAAACTCAAGGGCGGGATGGAGTGAGGGCATTGGTGACGCTGGTTCGGAACCGCCGTTGATGGTCCGTGACAACCACGCGCAAAATCATAATCACCACTGCGGCAACCCGCCTGAAGATTGCGGGAAGCCTCCGCGCGGACACCCTGCGGCGATTCTGAATCGCGACAACCACAAAGTAACCGACGGCCGGAAGACAAGCATAACGATCAGACATGGATTGTTCCCCGGCATTAAACAGCACGTTCACCAGATGCTGCGCGCCGGCGTTCAGGCCGAACAACTGGCAGTCCAAGTTCATGCGACAACCAGGTGAGCCCGTTTTGCACCACGGAGTTTTCCGAGACATAGCTGGGGTCGTCAAAAAAAATATAGCCGTGATGCCAGACCGGCAGATAAACCAGCACCGTGATCAGCGCCAGCAGCAGGCTGACCAGACGCAGACACGGATCCGGGTCGAATGGCTGACGACCAGCGGGCGGACCGGATTGGACGGCGGATAATTTCGAGGTGGCAGGTATTCCCCTGCGGCTCACCGGTGAAATCAACTGTAATCTTCAACCCGTGTCGCGGCAAAGAACTGGCGGGCCAGTATCCACGAGCCGAGGACAGGGGCGGAACCTGTCTGGCGGCAAACCCGTTCTCGAACCGGATCGTCCCCGGCCAGCTTGCGG
>JAJXXI010000459.1 GCA_021781185.1 bacterium | reverse complement strand
TTACATCATCGCCTCCGGTCTGGATGAATCCATTCCCGCAAAACCGCGTGAATTACATGGCAGCTTCATCAATCTGTTCGATGCGGAATTGCGCGTGCTTAACCATGTTTCCATCGTTCCCGGTTCGCGCTGGTTCCTGCTCGATCTGAATGCCGCCCGCACCGGTAAAACCCATTTGCTCGCTTCGGCGTGCAAGGCGCTTCTTGAAAAGCAAACGAAAGACCAAATTGATTTCACAGCGGAAGGTGTCGGCAATACGCCGGCGATCATGCTTTTGGAGTCGCCGCAAGCTCCGCGCACTGTGACCTTGGATGGAGAAAAGCTGACAAACTTTGAGTATTCGGCCCAAGAGCATTTACTGTGGATTCATTTTTCCAATGACGCGGCTCCGCACAAATTGGTGGTGCAATATTGAATCGAAAAATGAATTCGCTCCATCGTTCATTATTTGCCCCGGGGATTGCGGGCCGGGCGGTCCTGGTCTGGCTGGTGTGTTGGAGTTTTGCCGGGATTTCCGCTTTCGCGTTCACCGCGAACGACGCCAACACGATTTTCAATTCATACGCCAAGGCCTTTTACTCATTGAACGGCACCAATGGATATTTCAAAAGCGATCAGGCCGGGGGGATGGCCGATTTTTGGGAACAGGCGGAAGAAATCGAATGCGTCATTGATGCCTACGAATGGAAGTCCAATGCAGACTATAAAGTGATGACAGTGAATCTGCTCAACGGGTTCGAAGCCAGCCACGGCACCAACTGGTCAGCCAATGAATTCAACGACGATTGCCTGTGGGCCTGCATCGCCTTCGCCCGCGGATATGTGATTGCTGGCGAACCCAGATTCAGGGATATCGCCCGCTGGAATTTTGACATGGTGTTCGCCCGGGCCTGGGACACCCGGCTTGGCGGAGGTTTGTATTGGAAGACCGACAACCGCTCAAAAAACGCCTGTGTCAACGGCCCGGGCGGCATTGCCGCGTATCTGCTTTCCCAGATTTGTAAGGATGACAACTATTTGACCAAAGCCGGGAGCATTTTCGATTGGGAACGCTCGGTTCTGTTTAATCCCGACACCGGCGCGGTGTCGGACGGCATCGGCATCAACGGCAGGGTTCATTCCTGGGCGTCCACTTACAATCAGGGCACGTTCATTGGCCTGGCAAATTTTCTGGGAAAGACGAATGATGCGATGCTGGCGGCCAATTACACCCGGAGCCAACTGGCCCGTTCCGGCATTCTGCCACAGTATGGCATTGCGGGTAATAATTCCGGTTTCAACGCCATCTTCTTCCGCTGGATGGCCCGCTTCATGGAGGATCGCGGACTGCAAACCACCTATCAATCATGGTTGCAGGACAACGCCAATGCCGCATGGAATGTCAGGCGAACCACGGACGGTTTGTCGTGGTGTCAATGGCAGGAGCCAACGCCGGCGGTGACAAATCTGCATTCGTGGGATTGCATCGCCTCGCTGGAAGCGTTGCAAGTGGTGCCGCCGACGCAAGCCGCTCCAGCGGATTCAACCACGCCGGCCATCAAAATCATGCGAAATCCATAAGCCGGGATTCGCTGCCATTCGACAGATGGATGGTGGTGTATTCGCAAAAAGAGCGCGTTGTCCTGTTTTACCAAAGTCCGGTGGGCTTGTATACTTAACAAACGCATAAAGGTTGGGAGACTTGGCGATAGGTTAATCGTCTGCCTTCGATCCAGCGGGCAAAGTCTCCAAGCGCTGGCCATCGGCGTCATGCCGCGTGTTCCAGCGAAACGCGAGCTCGTTGGCATGGCGGGGCAACTGCTCCCGGGAAATATGATGCCCGGCGCCGATGATGGCGCGTTTGAACAAGGAGAAGAAGGCTTCGGCAGTGTGGGTCGAAGCCCTTGAGCCATCCTGGTTTTGGCGCTGGTATTCCCCGCGCGAGTGATTCACGGCTTGACGGGCTTTCCATTGCTTCAGCGGTTGTTTGCAGCTCGGGTGCTCGTCGGTATTCACGACCGCTTCCTGGCTCACACATTCACTCAACGCGGCGCCGGCGTTCTTTTGGGTCACCGAGGCGATCACTTTCACCCGGGCCAAACCCTGGCGTTCCACCAGCACGACCACGGCTGATTTGGGCTTGGCCTTGGGTCCCACCAGCGTCTCGTCCACCTCCACCGTGCCCTTTAATTTCGCCTCGGCCCAATGCTGGGGCGTCACGCCAAAGCGGATCCGGTGACACAAGAACCATGCCGTTTTGTAGGTGACGCCAATCAGCCGGTGGATTTGGTTGGCACTGAGGGATTTCCTGGACGAACACAGGAGGGACAGCAGCCACTTGGAACGCGGAACGGGGGAACGCTCCAGAACCGTGCCAACGGTGACCGTGAACTGCCGACGGCAGGCGCCGCAGCAATAGACGCCCGGACGCACACCGCGCGGGCTCGCCGACCGAGCCTCCAGTTTGGAAACCGATTTTTCACCGGCGTTATGGCAAGGGGGACAAACCGGGCCGTCAGGCCACCGCCACGATTCCAACAGCTCCCGCGCTTTGGCTTCATCGCCATACGCCTGCGCCAGTTCCGTCAAAACCACCCCGTCCGCCTTCTTTTGTGAGGCATTCATGCGGCAAGCCCACCCCTTTCACTTGGACATCCGCTGTCCTTGCGTTTGTTAAGTATACAAGGCCAGAGATTAAATCGCCTGATGAATCGCGCCGCAAGGATTCCTCGCGGTGAGCTTTTCAATACCAAGGCTGGTCACCAGCCGGGGCGTCATCGGAAGCGAGTTCGAACACGCGCTGAAAGTAGAATGGCAACCTTGCACCGTCAAGCAACGCGGTTTTTTTCGACATTGAATTTTTGCCCGCTTTGGATAACTCTCAGCCCATGAAACCGATTTTGGCCTTCACCATCTTGCTGGCATCGCTCATCCTTTCCCACGCTGAAATGCAAGCGCCCATTCCGCTCTGGCCCGACGGCGCACCCGGCGCGCACGGCAGTTCGCCCAACGACATCCCAACCATCACGCCGTATCTGCCGGAGGCGACGGATGCCACCGGCGCGGCGATGGTGATCTGCCCCGGCGGCGGCTACGCGCACCTTGCGCCGCACGAAGGACATGACTACGCGCTCTGGCTGAACCAGCATGGCGTGACGTGTTTTGTGCTGAAATACCGGCTTGGGTCGCACGGTTATCATTATCCTGCGGAATTTCAGGATGTGACCCGTGCGATGCGCTGGGTGCGGGCGCACGCGGCGGATTACAAGGTTGATGCGCATCGCATCGGCATCATGGGATCGTCGGCGGGAGGACATCTGGCGGCGACGTTGCTGACGCATTTCGACATGGGCGACAGCAATGCCACCGACATCGTCGAGCGCCAAAGTTCGCGGCCGGATCTGGGAATCCTGTGCTACGCCGTCATTACCATGGGCAAGTTTACGCACCAAGGTTCCAAGGAAAACCTGCTTGGCAAAAATCCGTCTCCGGAGCTGGTGAAGCTGCTTTCCGATGAATTACAGGTGACCTCCAACACCCCGCCGTGCTTCCTCTGGACGACCTTTGAAGACAAGACCGTGCCGATGGAAAACACAATGATGTTCGCCGAGGCGCTGCGGAAAAATCATGTTCCCTTCGCGTTGCATGTCTATGAAAAAGGCGGACACGGCATGGGCCTGAAGGACAAGCCGCCGTTTCGGCATCCGCATCCGTGGGCGGCTGATTGCCTGTTTTGGTTGAAGGCGCAGGGCTGGGTGAAAGAATA
>JAJXXI010000686.1 GCA_021781185.1 bacterium | reverse complement strand
CTTGTCCTTGGGATGCACGCTCTTTTTATTGCCGATGTCAATGGTCACCGCCATCGCCGTGTCCGGCAGCCGGAGCGCCTCGGCCTGCCATTCCCGTGTCTGCGGACTGGCCTTGGCATACGCCGCGATCTGGCAAAAATAAAACGGCAGTTCGCGGCCCCACAGTTTGCGCCAGGTCGTGATGAGCGTTTTGTTCCAAAGGGGGAATAGGTTTTGCGGCGGGGTGATGGATTCGCCCTGATACCACAGCACGCCGCGAATGGCGTAGGGAATGACCGGCGCGACCATGCCGTTGAACAGCACGGTCGGATTATGCTGGTTCTGCACCGGGTCGGGACGCGGATTGCGCGGCGCGCGTTTGCCAGCGGCTTTGGCGGCATCCACGGCGTCCTGCCACTGCTTCAAAGCGTCGCCCGAAAGCGGCTGATACGCCTTTACTGCCGCGTCAAACTCATCCAGCACTGGCGTCAGCTTCGGATTGGTGCTGATGGCGTCGCGGGGAATCCACGCCTGCGCCGTGCTCGCGCCATAGGTGAGTGTGACGATGCCGACCGGCACCTTTAATTCCCGTTGCAGGTCGCGGGCGAAGAAATAGCCGATGGCGGAAAATTCGCGGACGTTTTCCGGGTTGCAAATTTTCCATTCGCCGGCCACGCGGTTTTGCGGCGTGTCGCTCATCGTCCATTCGCCGGTGAACATGCGGATCAGCGGATAATTCGCCGCCGCCACTTCCGCCGCCTCATTGGTCACGCCGGCGAAATAATATTTCTTCGTCTTCGCCACCGTGAAATCCATGTTCGACTGGCCGGAGCACAGCCAGACTTCGCCCACCAGCACATCGTTGAGCCGGAGAGGTTGCGTCGTTTGCGAACCGGTCACAGTCAACGCGCGGCTTTCTGCGGAGGGTTTCAGCGCGTCAAGTTCCACGCGCCACCGGCCGTCGGTGCCGGCGGTCGCGGATTTCTTCTGACCCGCAAATTCGACAGTCACCTTTTCGCCCGGGGCGGCCGTGCCCCAGACCGGCACGCTCAGGTCGCATTGCAACACCATGTGACTGGTGAACGGGCTGGCCAGTTGAACCCCGGCCAGCAATGGACCGGTCGTGAGGAGCAAACCCACGCAGGCCCCGAGCAGGGCGAAGCGGAACGGCAAAAAGACTTTCATGATTTGGTTACGCGCTGAATTGTTCGTCGGCATTCATCTCGCCCGATGATGCGGGCGGACGGTTTTCAAACCGTGGCAACATCGGTTCGACCACTGGAATTGCTGCGCAGCTTCCCGTAAAAAAGACAACGCCACAAGTCACCCAAACTGTGGATGCCAGCGGTTCCGGTTGTCCGCTGCGGCAGCTCACGCTCAGCCCAGCAAGGCGGCCCACGCCAGCAGCCCTGCCAGCGCGCTCAGCGTGACGGGCAGGCCCAGCCGGGCAAAATCCCAGAACGAAATTTTCACCCCCAGATCCCGCGCCTGCTGGACGACGATGATATTCGACACGCTGCCAATGATGATCAGGCTGCCGCCGAAACTGTTCGCCAGCGCGAGAATATAGGCGGTGACCGGGTGGTTCAAGTTGACGACCTTCAAGAGCAGCATCACCGTGGGCGAATTATTGATCAGGTTGGACAAGGCTGCCGTGGTGAGCGTCAGGTTGAACGGCGTGTTGAGGTTGAAGCCGGCGTGCGCCAGCCATTGCACGGCCTGTTCCCCGCAGCCGGTGGTTTGGAACGCGCCCGTCACAATGAACAGCGCCATGAACAGGACGAGAATTGGCCAGTCCACCAAGCCCAGCAATTGTTCCGTCCGGAATTTGGGGCTGGCCAGATGAATCGCCGCCGCCGCCAGCGCGATGATTTCCTTGGGCAACCCCGAGAAAAACAGGCCCACAACCACCGCCAAGATCACCACGCCCTTGATCGTGTGAGTCCGGTTATACAAATACGTCGGGCCGGCCTGCTCGGCGGCCGGTGTGGTGGCCAGGGACAGGTTGTTTTTTGACAGCGTCCAGATGAGGCCATACGCGCAGCCCATCGCGAACAGCACCGGCACGCTGCTCCAGAGCAGGTAGCGGCCAAAGCTCAGTTGCGCCACCTGCCCGATCATCATGTCCTGCGGATTGCCGATGAGCGTGGCTGCCGCGCCGATGTTGCTGGCGATGGCCAGCGCCACCAGAAACGGCACCGGATTGAGCTGTTTGCGCAACAGCGCGACGCCGACAATGGGCGTGAACACATAGCAGACAATGTCATGGTTCAGCACCGAGGAAAGCCCGCCGGTCACCACCATCAGCACCAGAAGAAAACGGGCCGGATGGCCGAGCCGGGCAGAAATGCCCTCCGCCACCAGATTGTAAAAGCCCGACAGCCGGAGTTGCGCCGAAATCACAAAAAAACCGAACAGCAGACAAATCGTCGGCCAGTTCACGAACGACACCGCCCGATCCGCCGTCACTCCGCCGAAAATCATCATGCCGATGGCCCCGAGCAGCACAATGCCGACGCGGTTCAGCTTGAGCCCCGGCACCCGCCCCATCGCGATGCCCAGATAGGTGAGCGTAAAAATGACAACGATGTTGGTGACCGGATTCATTTGGGAAATCAGCGGCTGTCCGGGTCATTGTTGGACGATGCCACGCCGTTTGTCCACTGCGGAGGAATCCGGTTGGTTGCAGGACGAGTCGAGCGGGCTGGAAAAAAAACATCGCACCGGCGGGCGGGCCACCGGTGCGACGGGTTGATTTGAATGAATGAAACCAGTTTTTGCAGTCCGTCCGGAGGATCAGTGGCTCACCGCCACCAATTCATAATGCGCGGGCCGTGGCTGCGCGGCGTGGTATTGTTGCTGGGCATCGGTTTCCTTTTGCGCCTCCAAAGCGGCCACCAGTGCGGCCGCCGCCTTCTGCACTTGAGGATCGTGATCCTCCATCAGCCGGACCTGAATGTCGCGCCAGGCAAAAAAGCGCCATTGGATCTCTTTCCACACCAGCGCCTGAACCGCGTAGGCTTGTTCCAGCATGGGCGTCCGGCAGGCGGCCAGATTGATGCCGTCGTTGAGTTGGCTGGCGCTGAATTCTCCCACGGACTGGCCGTTGATTTTAAGCTGATATTGTCCCGCCGGCAGCCCCGAAACTTGCAGCGGTTCCTGGTCCAGTGCCGGGTAAAAGCCGGAGAAGTTCACCATCATTTCCGCCGCCGCATTCGTTTGCCCCCAGTTCGGCATCGGAGCCGGCCAGACAAAAGACGGATTGCCCCACCGGTTGTTTTCCGTCGGCGGGAATTGCGGCCAGTCCTCGTGCAGGCCCAGAATTGGAAACGGCAGGCTGGCATCCGTTTGCGTCCAGGAAATTTTCCCGGCCGTGGTGGAAAGTTCGGTCACGGTGGTGTTGTCTGACTTCACGACCGAATCATTGGCCGCATCAATCGCGACGGCGCTGACGGTGGCCGGCGCATTCCAGGCTTGCAACAGCGCCTGTGCCATCACCAGTTCGCCCACCGGCGACGGATGGACGCGCCCAGGAATCACCTCGTGGGCCAATTTCGGGTCCTGCGCCTGCGCCTTGCGCATCACGTCGAGCAGCGGCGTCATGAAATCCACGCACTGAAGGTGATGTTCGGCGGCCAGTTGGCGGACAAACGCCGAGTAGCGCAGCAGCACCGCGTTGTAGCCGCCCGGAAATTGCGGCGCTTCCGTGATGTCGTCAAAGGGCGTCGGCTCGATGAGCACAATGCGCACGCCGGGCAGATGCGCCTG
>JAJXXI010000220.1 GCA_021781185.1 bacterium | reverse complement strand
GCAGCGTCGTGCCGGTCAGATAAAAATCATCCCCGATGCGGATCAGGTCGGGATCGGAAAACTCATCGTAGAACAATGGATTGGTGAACGTGCCGTTGCCATTGTCCGCGTGCCAGGTGCTGGCTGGCACGCGGATCGGCAACACGGCAAGTGCAACAAGGAAGAGGAGACGTTTCATGGTCGGCTTTGTTCGGTTGCGGCGTGGTCAGCGAAATTCCGCGAAGGCTGCATCCGGAACGATTTGCGCAGCTTGCACGCATACGCCTTTGTCGAGCGGCCGCAGACTCAACGCAATGATGTTGGTCTTGCCCGCGCCGAAATGAAGCCATGTTTCGGGAATGTAAAAATCGCGCTGCGGTCCGATCTGCCAGTAACGGCCAAGGCATCGGCCATTGACGTAGATAAACCCGTTGCCATTCGCCTCCAGATGCAAATGCCACGGCACCCACACACCCGGTTTTTGTGCCGGCAATTCGAACTGCATCCGATACCACGTCAGCAGTGTTTCCGGAGCGGGTGCGGCATTTTGCCTGACGGGCACGGAGTTCCAACGGTCACCCGTCGGTAATTCCGCACGCGAAAGGGCTTCGCCGACTTCGCGTTCCTTGCCAAGCGATCCGCCCTCGGCAAACCGGATCGGCGCATCTTTGCTCGCTCCTTCGAAAGAAAGAATGCCGTAAGTGCCTCCCGTTTCCATTCCCTTGGGGCCGTTCCGATGGCCGTGCTTGTCATGCAGCGCAATCAATTCTTTTGCATCCGGCGGAAGCGTGAAGGTAAATGTCTTTTGGTCCTTGCTGACAACCACGGGCAGAATTTTTCCATCAGCGCACCCGACAACTCCGTCTTTCGGCTGCACTTCGAGGGTAACGGCCGCGCCAGAATTGACGGGGATTTTGTAATACACGAAATGGCTGTCTAACACGCCGTGCGCTTCGATCAGCTCATTGTTTGCGAGCGGTGTCCACGTGGACGGCAGGGGATCGGCAAGGCGTTGCACCTCATGGATCACCACCGGCGCGGGCAGATCAATTGGACGTTTAATGACTGGCGCGGGTTTCGGCAGCCATTGGCCTTTGCGAGCATCGGTTTCGCCGGGCGGCAGGTGAAGCACCAGCGAGCCAAACGGCTCAAGTTGGTAATCAAACGAAAATTCCGCGCCGTTTTTTTCTTTCACCTGCGCAACCCCGGCACGCGGAGCGCTGTGATTGTCCGTGCGGACAAAAAAGTAGCGGCTGCCGTCGCTGGCGCGACGCTCGGCGATGGTCACGTCATTATCGGTTGTTTTCGCCTCAATTTCCGCCGGCCGGGAGCGCACCAGACTGTCACCGTGTTCGCGGATCATCTGGCCAAGCGCCCGGACGCGCTGATAGCGTTCATCAACGCCGCCATGTTCGCGAATCGGCGCATTGTAATCGTAGGTGGTGGTGATGTTGTATCCGCCCCAGTCATCGAAGTTCGTGCCGCCAAACAGCATGTAATAATTGGTGAGCGTCTCGCCCAGTTGCCAGGCGAACAGGGTGAGGTTTTGGATTTGCGCGGCGTTGATGCCGGCCTGCTGATCGCTCAATTTGCCGCCCACCACGGAAAGCCAGCCGCCCTGCAATTCGGTCGTGGCGAGGAGTGCGTCCGGCTGCTCGCGGCGCAATTTGGGAATCTGCGTCCCGAGTTCCTTTGAGACGTTCCAGCGCGGATAGAAATTGCAGCAATCGAAGATCCGCCGCAGCACCGGATCCGTGGAGCCGCGCACCTGTTTTGTCCAGCAGGTGATGAGCGGGACATCAATGCCGCCAGCGCTCGCGAATTGCGCGAGCGCCTTGATCTGATTGACTTTTATCTCATCGGAAAATTTTGCGGCGTCATATTCATTTTCCACTTGCACCAAAATGACACCAGGCTTGCCTGGGGCTTGGCGCGTAATCTGATGTTTCGTGATAATCGGGCAGACGGCATCAAACCAATGCTTGGTCCACATCAGAAAAACCGGATCATCCGAGCGCATCCAGCCATCCGGGTGCAGCGGCCTGGCGGGTGTTTTCAGCGCGCTGAGCCACAGCGGAAAACCGCCGTTGTCCCACTCCGCGCAAATGTAAGGACCTGGCCGGACAATGATGTTAAAGCCAAACTCCTCGGCCATTGCAAGCCAGTCTTCGAGGTCCTGCAGCCTGGTGATTTTGGAAAAATCATCGGGCGCATTTGGCATTTCACGCTCGTGCCAATTCCACGGCGTGTAAGTTTCAACCGTGTTGAAGCCCGCATCTTTAATTTTTTGAAAACGGTCGCGCCAGAGTTCCTTCGGGCAGCGAAAATAATGGAATGCCCCGCTGTAGATGAAGGTGTCCTGGCCATGGATCGTCAGGCATTGCGCATCGTAGCGAATGCGTTCCGGATGGGGAAACGGCCTCGCAGCGCCGATATTAAAAAGTCCGTTTTCCTCCCTGCCGTTTGCTCCAAACGATCGAAAGGCCGCAACCCCCGCAAGGGCAAGACCTCCATGCTTCAAAAATTCTCGTCGGTTTATATTAAAAGTCATATTCGTCAATTCCTGTGAGGAAAAAAGCAAAGAATCGCCAGGAGCGAAGTTCTTGGATTGATTGTCATAGTGTTTTGAAAATGGTTACTTGGACTTCATGCGGATCACCGTCAAGGAATTTGGCGGTGCCTCATAGTCAAAGGCCCGGCCAACCTCGATGGGTGACACTTCTGGTTTCGCCGCCGGAACGCCGCCGGCCGGATTGACCACATTGGCATTGGCACCGGTCAGGACGGTTTTGGTGGCGCCTCCGGGAAGCGTGGTAATGCCATTCAGCTCGACGTGGAGCGGCTCGGCTTTGTCCGCGCCGTTCACCAGTTTGAGGATCAGGTCGCCCGTCTTGCTGTCGCGCACCGCAGAAGCGGCGAATTTCCCGGCGTCGCCCACTGTGGTCCGAAGATAAGTGTCGCCACGGTTCAGGCTGAAGAGCTGCTGCACGTAATAGCTGATCGTCGGGAACACCCCCGTGTTGTTGAAATAAATCAAGTCCGGCCGCCAGTTCGCATGTCTTTCGTTGCACAACAACGGCGCGTAGGAGGCGAATTGAACGACATCGCCATTTCTCTCCAGGCTCGTCAGATACGCGGCTTCGGCAAGGGCCGCGCGCAGCGTGCTGCGGTTCCCGGCATCGCGGGCCGCATATTCGCCGACATAGACCTTCGGATTCGCCCGGTCGTAATGGTCGTAGCGATGCAGATTGTTCCAGAACCATTGCGGACTTTCGTAATAGTGCTCGTCCACAATCGGCACATGGAGTTGATCGGCAAACTTCCAGCCCAGATCAAAATCTTCACCGCCGGGGGCCGGCCCGACCGTGCCCACCACGGTGATTTCGGGATGCTTCGCCTTGATCGCCTCGTAGATCATCTTGAAGCGTTCGCGGAAACCGTCGGTCTGTTTATCCTCGTTGCCGACGCCGAGATATTTCAAGCCGAATGGCGCCGGATGGCCGGCGGCGGCGCGCTTGGCGCCCCGGACGGAGTTCGTCGGGCCATTCGCCCATTCAATCAAATCAAGCACGTCCTGTATGTAAGCGGGCATGTCCACCATCGGGATGCATTGCTGGCCGGTGCCGTAGGTGCGCGTGGAATTCTGGCACGAGACGCCGGCGGCGACGACCGGCAACGGCATGGCGCCAATATCTTCGCAAAACTGGAAGTATTCGTAGAAGCCCAAGCCGACGCTCTGGTGATAGCGCCAGATGTTCGCCTGCCCTTTGCG
>JAJXXI010000232.1 GCA_021781185.1 bacterium | reverse complement strand
ATGTGCGCGGCCTCGGTTTCCTCGGTGCGGAGAAATTTCCGGCGCGCGGGCAGGTTGAAAAAGAGCTGCCGGACTTCAATGCTGGTTCCCGTGGCGCTGCCGGCGGCTTTGACCTCGGCGATGGTGCCGCCGTTCACCAGGATTTGCGTGGCTTCGGGCGAGGTGTTTTCCCGTTCCCGCGTGGTTAAAATAAAACGGCTGACGCTGGCAATGCTGGGCAGGGCTTCGCCGCGAAAACCCATCGTGGCGATGGAAGCCAGATCCTCGGCCTTTTGAATTTTGCTGGTCGCGTGACGTTCGAGTGAAAGCAGCGCGTCGTCGCGGCTCATGCCGGTGCCGTCATCGGTGATGCGGATGAGGCTGCGCCCGCCCGCGCCGATCTCAACGGTGATTTTTCGGGCGTCGGCATCAAGCGAATTTTCCACGAGTTCCTTCACAACGCTGGCGGGGCGCTCGACCACTTCGCCGGCGGCGATCTGGTTGGCAACCTGTTCGGAAAGGAGGCGAATGCGGTTCACGCGGGAGATTTTGAATTTCGCCCGGCGAATGTCGAATTGAATTTTGCGTGGAGCCGCCCGTCATTTTGCCGGCAGCAGAGTGAAGGGGAAAATGGCGTCCCGGCCGCCCGGCGAGGAAATCAAATCTTGAGCAACTCCACGAGCGAACGCTAAAAAAATCAATCCAGGCGTAAAGCTCCGGGGCTGCTTGCGGCTCAGTTGACAAAAAGTCGCGTGAATGTAACATTGTGCCATTCGGGTAGCAGCACGTTTCTTCAGCGGGGTTCCCCACCCCCACCTCCTTGGCGTCTGCTGCCCGGATTTTCACCGTTCTCATTCTGATTCAAACCGGTCCACTTGGGTTGTTTTGCCAGAGTGAGCAAAGTGAAAGAAGGCGGAGCAACCTTCTTTCGCGCTACAGGCTTGGTCGGGGCATTTGTGAATAACAGGCAATGCGTTGACCTTGTGCTCCATTTCCCACCGGGCCTTAATCAATAAGTTTTTAAACAGCATTGATGACCAAAATCTCAGACGTTGCGCCTGACGCTTTGGCTAACTCAACCAACTTTCACTGAAAAAACAAAAGGGCCGGGCGGGATTTCGTTTGTTGGATATTTTAGTCTGGCCGCTTGATGGTGCCAGCCGTTTGGCCCATCGTCGAGGGCGGTGACAGAATTGTTCCGCTTCAAACCAACGATGACTATTTGCCGGTGGGTCCCTTGAAACTGGCCAGCGTGTTTTGCAACGCCTGTTTTTCCGCCAGCGCGAGCAAAAAGGCCAGCGTGAATTCGGCACCTTGATTCTGGCTCAGACGATCCGCATGCAGCCCGTCGCGACAACCGCCGGTGCCGGCATCGTAAAGCGCCAAGCCCAGATCGTTGCGGCCCAGAAACCACTCAAACGCCCGTCGCGCTTCCGTCACCTAAAACATGTCGCTGGTAGCATGATACGCCTTGATGCAGGCGGACACCGTGGCCTGCGCTTCGATGGGTTGCTGGTCGAAGAACGCCCGTTCCTTGCCACGCGGATGAAAACCGTTGGAGCCGATGGGACGGAACGAGCCGGCTTCGGCCGTTTGAATCTTTACGAGCCAGCGCAGCGTCTTGAGACCGAGTTCCACCATCGCGTTTTTGTTCATGCAGCGTCCGCTGAGAATCATCGCGTGGCCGTGCGGCGCGACTGGACCAGCGTCCAGTATTCGTAAGCGACTCCGTTGACCGTCCGAGGATGCCGACGCAAATACAGGGCGGCATTATGCCCCCGCCAACACGGCACCGGCAACGGAGTGTTCTGCACCACCGCCGGATTTGAAGAATCAACCCATCGAATTTGGGCATTTTCCAGTAATCCGCCTCCGGAATATTTCACTTTCCGGTTCCAAACTGCGGAAGACGGGGTAGCCGAGGAATGAGGCGTATATCTGCTGGATGACAATGTCCTGTTGCGCTTGCCTGGGATGACCATGAGCATCATGCGCGCGCCCACTCATAGTTTGCGCAGCTCGCCAGCCAGACTTTCGCCACCTGCAATGTGGCCCAGAGCGGCTTCGTTCGTCTCTCCCTGAATCCGAAGGTGGTGCATTGCCAAATCGGCATCACGGATGTTTTTAAGATGCTCGAAAGCATCACCAAACATCTCAATCACAGTTTTTGTGAAGACGGAATTGACGACCTGGCAACGAGTCACTGGACACGCACAGGTCACGGACACAAATTTGCTTTTGATTGAGCACCGTCACGGCCGCAAGTTTGTCACCTTCGACAGCGGGATTAAAAATTGGTTGAATGACGATGAGAAAACCTGGATCGAAGTCATTCCCGAATAATCATATCGCTCATAGAATTTGAAATGTGAACCAGGGGCGCAAATTGAATTCTAAAATTCTGTTTGTTGTGTTCCAAAACTGCCGCCAAAACCAGAACCTCCAAGCCCGCCCGGCTTCAGCAGTCGGCCCGGGGCGGGGCGGTAAGGGCCATGTGCCGGCCTTTCGCGAGATGGTTGGGCAGTTGGACTTGGCGACGCATGAGGCGGTGCTGACGCAGTAGAGATTGGCCGTTTTGGATACTCTCCAATGCCCCGGCAAAGCCCTGGATGATTTGCCAGACAAGTTTAAAAATTTTCCTCCCGTTTGCCGCTTTTACCGGCGGGGCCGTGTCTGCTACAGTTTGCGGCCCGCACATGACTGACGACCGCATCGAAGAAATCCGCCGGCTGCTGCCGCAAGGCATGCTGCACGACTGGGTGCGGCTCGGCGGGCGCATGGTCCGGCTGCTGCGCGACCGGCATCATCCGCTGACGCACGAGAAACTGCTCAACCGCATCCACGAACAGGTCCGCGCCTCCGTGGCGCTGCGCGAGGAACGCCGGCGGCAATTGCCGCGCATCAGCTATCCGCCGGAACTGCCCATCGCCGCGCGGAAAGACGACATCGTCGCCGCCATCCGCGCGAATCAAGTCGTCGTCATCGCGGGCGAAACCGGTTCCGGCAAGACCACGCAGATTCCCAAGATGTGCCTGGAAGCCGGGCTGGGCATCGAGGCGAAAATCGGCTGCACCCAGCCGCGCCGCGTCGCCGCGCTATCCATCTCCCGCCGCATCGCCGAAGAACTCAACGCCACATGGGGCCGCGAGGTCGGCTGCAAAATCCGCTTCGACGACCGCTCCAGCGACCGCACCTACATCAAGCTGATGACCGACGGCATTTTGCTGGCGGAAACGCAGGGCGATCCGCTGCTGTCCGAATACAACGCCATCATCATTGACGAGGCGCACGAGCGCAGCCTGAACATTGATTTTCTCCTCGGCTACCTCAAGGGTCTGCTCGCCCAACGCAATGATCTCAAGCTCATCATCACCTCGGCGACGATTGACACCGGTTCGTTTTCGCGGGCGTTCAACGATGCGCCGATCATCGAGGTTTCCGGGCGGCTGTATCCGGTGGAAGTCGTCTATGCGCCGTTCGACGCGGATTCGGAGGAACGCGGCGACCTGACTTACATTGACGCCGCCGTCCGCGCGACGGAACAGGTCTTGTGCGAACCCGGCAACGGCGACGTGCTGATCTTCATGCCCGGCGAACGCGACATCCGCGAGACGAGCGACCAGCTTGAAGGCCGGTTCGGGCGCGAGGCGGAAATCATTCCGCTCTTCGGACGCCTGAGTTCCGGCGAGCAGCAACGGGTTTTCGCGCCGTCGAACCGCCGCAAGATTGTCATCGCCACGAACATCGCCGAGACGTCGCTGACCATTCCCGGCAT
>JAJXXI010000019.1 GCA_021781185.1 bacterium | reverse complement strand
CGCGTTGACGGGGCGGATGCCGCTGCCGCCGCTCTGGGCGCTGGGCTACAACCAATGCCGTTACAGCTATTATCCCGAGGCGCGGGTGCGGGAAATCGCGGCCACGTTTCGTAAAGGCAAAATTCCCGCCGACGTCATCTGGCTGGATATTGATTATCAGGACGGTTACAACCCGTTCACGTGGGACAAGACACGCTTTCCCGATCCAAAGAAAATGATGGCCGATCTGCGGGCGGAAGGTTTCCGCGCCGTCTGCATTCTGGACCCGCATCCAAAGGCGGAACAGGGCTATGCGCCCTACGATCAAGGCATCGCCAATAATTATTTCGTGAAGAATCCGGACGGCTCCGTCTTCGAGGGCAAGGTCTGGCCGTCGAACGCGGCCAAAAATCCCGGTCCGAGCGTGTTTCCGGATTTCAGCAATCCCGCCGTGCGCCGCTGGTGGGGTTCGCTTTACGCCAGCCTGCTCGATGTCGGTGTGGCCGGCATCTGGAATGACATGGACGAACCGTCGGTGTTTGATTCGCCACGCGGCACCATGCCGCAGAACGTGGTGTTCAACAACGAGGGGCACCCCTCCACGCATCTGGAACTGCACAACGTCTATGGGCAATTGATGAGCCGTGCGACTTTTGACGGGCTTTCACAGTTGCGCCCGAACGAGCGGCCGTTTGTGCTGACGCGGGCGAGCTTCGCCGGCGGACAGCGTTACGCCGCCGTCTGGACCGGCGACAACACATCGGACTGGATGTCCATGCGACAGGCCATTCCCACGCTGCTGGGCATGGGGCTGTCCGGCTTTCCTTTTGTGGGCGCGGACATCGGCGGTTATGCCGGGATGCCGTCGCCGGAACTGTTCGCACGCTGGTTGCAGGTGGGCGTCTTCTCACCGTTCATGCGGGCGCATAGCGAAACCGGGCGACCCAACAAGGAGCCGTGGGCATTTGGCGCGAAATTCGAGGCGATCAACCGGCGCACGATTGAACTGCGCTACGAACTGCTGCCTTACATCTACAACGTCATGCAGCAGGCGAGCGAAACCGGCGTGCCGGCCCTGCGCCCCTTGTTCCTGGATTATCCTGACGATGCCGCCGTTGCCGGGATGGATGACGAATTCCTTTTCGGCGATGATCTGCTCGCTGCGCCGGTCTTGCACGAAGGGGACACAAAGCGTTCCGTTTATCTCCCGAAAGGCGACTGGTATGATTACTGGACCGGCCGGAAATATGAGGGCGGCCAATCCATTCAACTACCGGTCACGCTGGATTCGATCCCCCTGTTTGTGCGCGGCGGCGGTTTCATTTTTCGTCAACCGGTGGTTCAAGACACGGCTGAGATGCCCGGCAACCCGCTGCAAGTTCTCATCGCGCCGGCCGATGATTCCACGGGCGCGCTTTATGAAGACGACGGCGAAACGCTCGCCTATCGCCGTGGCGTCTATTTGAAACGCGCCTTTCACCAGACGCGTCAGAACCGGCAAACGACCATCACGGTTTCCAGCCCGGAAGGATTGTATCGCCCGGCCGCCCGCGCACTGGAACTGCAACTGTGGCGGGCCGCCGCGCCCCAAAGGGTTTCCCTCACCGCCGGCAACCAAGCCACGGCTGTCGAACTGCCTTGCCTCAGGCCGGATGAGCTTACAAACTCCCCGGCAGGATGGACGTTTGCCCAGGGGCAGTTGACAGTGAAAATCGCCGACCGGTTTGTTCCCCTGCAGTTCGTCATTGAATAAATCACAATCTCATTTAGCCCATGATTCTTGCTGGCGACATCGGCGGCACCTCCACCCGCCTCGGTTTGTTTGAGGTTCAGCCCAACCGGCTGAACCCGGTCCGGACGCAGATTTTTCGCAGCCGCGACTACGCTGGTCTGGCCGAGATCGCAACGCTGTTCCTCGGGGAGCAGCGCACGGAAATTGACTCGGCGTGCTTCGGCATTGCCGGCCCGGTGCGACACGGCCGCGTGGCCGGCCCCAACCTGGCCTGGGAAACCCACGACCTGACACTGGCGCGCGACCTGGACATTGCCAACGTCAAGCTCATCAATGATCTCGAAGCGAATGCGCACGGCATCGCGGCGCTGGACCGGGATGACCTGGTCACGCTGCAAGCCGGCGATCCGGAGGCGCTGGGCAACGGTGCGGTTATTTCCGTCGGCACCGGCCTCGGCGAAGCCGGGCTGTTTTGGAACGGCAAGACGCACTTGCCGTTTGCCTGCGAGGGGGGCCATGCGGACTTCGCGCCGCGGGATGAACAGGAATCGGATTTGCTGAATTATCTGCGCGCCAAGTTTGGCCGGGTGAGTTACGAGCGGGTGCTCTCGGGCAACGGCCAGCAACTGCTCTATGAATTCCTGCGCGACGTGAAAAAACGTCCCGAGCAAACTTCCCTGGCCGATGAAATGCGCTCCAGCAATCCCGCCGCCGTCATCACGCGGGCTGGGTTGGCCGGCGACTGCGGTTTGTGCGCCGAGGCGCTCAACTGGTATGTCTCGCTCTACGGAGCGGAGGCGGGAAATCTGGCGCTCAAAATGATGGCGACCGGCGGGGTTTACATCGGCGGCGGGGTCGCGCCCAAAATCATCCAAAAACTCCGGGAGCCCCGGTTCCTGGAAAGTTTCCTGGCGAAGGGCCGGATGCGTTCGCTGCTGGAAGCGGTGCCCGTGCGTGTCATCATGAAAGACACCACGGCTCTTCTCGGTGCCGCCCGCGTCGCCGCACTCATGGAGCATTCGTGGTTCATTTGAAGCGGCGGACGGCTGGAGCCGCTGGCTGGTTCAGCCGAAATTTCCGGGTGGATTATTTCGTCATTGAACCGCTTCCGTGAAGGTTTCCGTCAACTGCAACGGCGCCTGTTGCCGGATGTCCCGGTCCGACGCGCCGATTTCCACCGCATAGTTTCCCGCATCCGCCTTCCATTGCCGGCCCGGCACATCAAAATACGCCAGGTCACGCGGATGAATGGGAAATTGGACGGTCTTCGTCTCGCCCGGTTGCAGGGCGACCTTGGCAAAGCCTTTCAACTCGCGCAGCGGCCGGTCAATTTTCGGATGAAGATTGTGTAGGTAAAGTTCCACCACCTCCTCGCCGGTGCGTTTGCCGGTGTTGGTGATGTCCACCCTCGCCAACACCGTTCCGGTGCGCGGCAGGTTTGGCTGGGAAAGCTGGAGATGCTCATACCGGAACGTGGTGTAGGACAATCCGAAACCGAACGGGAACAGCGGCTGAATACCGGCGCGATCGAAATGGCGGTAGCCCACGTAAATGCCTTCGGCATAATTCACCTCGTGATTTTGCCCGGGGAAATTGCCGGCGTCCGGATAATCATCGCGACTGGCCCCAAAGGTGTCGGGCAGTTTGCCGGATGGATTCACCTCGCCGAACAGGATTTTAGCCAGAGCCGTTCCGCCTTCCTGGCCGGGAAACCACGCTTCCACCAGCGCCGGCACGGATGGCAACCAATCGGTCATCGTGACCGGCGTTCCGTTATTCAACACCACGATGGTGTTTTTATTGGCCGCAGCAACCGCCCGAATCAACGCCGACTGATGATCGGGCAGGTCCATGGAAGGACGATCGTGTCCTTCACCTTCCATGCGTTCGGTGGAGGCGACCACGATGGCCACATCGGCTTTTTTGGCGGCGGCCACGGCTGCCGCATAAGGCGTGGCCTCCGGCTTCTGCCAGCGGAGCCGGGCCGTATAATCACCGCCGGCCTGGAAGTATTCGATGCGCAGGTTGTAAGCCTTGCCCGCC
>JAJXXI010000183.1 GCA_021781185.1 bacterium | reverse complement strand
ACGGCGGCCATCGGCTCGCCGGCGCATCGCCAGGTGGCCCGCGCATGCGTGCGGGAATCGCTGGTGCTGCTCAAAAATGACGGACATGTGCTGCCGTTGTCCAAACGGGTGAAACGACTCGTGGTCGTCGGCGAAGCGGCGGATGACATTGGCATCCAATGCGGTGGCTGGACTGTGAACTGGCAGGGACGCACCGGCGAGGTGACACACGGCGGGACGACCCTTCTGGCCGCCATCCGTCAGGCGGTTTCGCCCGGCACCGAGGTGGTCTATTCGCGGGATGGGAGTGACGTAAAAGATGCGGACGCCGTGATCGTGGTCATCGGCGAGAAACCTTACGCCGAAATGAAGGGCGACCGGGAGGATTTGAGCCTGCCCGCCGCCGATCTCGCGCTGGTGGCCAAAGCAAAGGCGGCGTCTGCGCCCGTGGTGACGATCCTGCTTTCCGGCCGGCCGCTGATTCTGAATTCCGCCCTGGCGGACAGCTGTGCCTTCGTGGCCGCGTGGCTGCCGGGCACGGAAGGCGCCGGCGTGGCGGATGTCTTGTTTGGCGATTACAAATTCACCGGCAAACTGCCGCGTCCGTGGCCGTCCAGCAATAAGCACATCCGCGCTGATGATCCGGCCGCCCAGCCGCTGTTTCCCCTCGGATTCGGCCTCCACACCAACTAGCCGGCAGGATCGCAATGTAATAAACGGGCGGCACCGGCCTCTGGCCGGTCCGTTTGGCACCGCGCCCGAAATCAAATCGTGAGGCGCCCATTACGCTTGAAAGCCGTGGTTTTGAAGCGGCCGTCATCCGCGTGAAATCCGGCGAGAAACCGGATTTAAAATGCGGAACGCCTTTCCACCAATTTGAAGACGCACCCTAAAGCTTCACCCTGAAACCGCCGGCCTCGGTCATTTTCTCCATTTTGCCCTGATAGAACAACGCCCGGTATTCCTCGGTTTCCAACAGGTGCTGGCGCAAATCCTTCTGATCGCGGTTCAGGATGAATTTGAGTTCCTTCAAACTGTCGGACCAGCGGAAGCCAGTGAAAAATTCCGCCCCGGTAAACTGCGTCTTGTAAAGCGCGCTGTCCGAATAACAGGTGCCCAGGTAGAGATGTTTCTTGCCGTGCTCGGCAAACAACACCACCGCCGAGGTCATCATGAACATGCCAAGATTGCGGGCGTAATAATTCAGATCGTAGAACGCGTAGTAGTAAAACGCCAGCGCTTTGCCCTCCAAATACAGCGTCGCCACGCCAACTTCCTTGCCGGTTTCCATGTCCGTGAACACGAGCAGATGCGAGATGATCGGCGAATCAAACAGCGCGTCGAGCCGGTCGTAGCTCATCACGTCCTTGCCGAACTTGATGTCCGCGTAGGTCTTGAAAAATGTGCGCCGCTCGGGTGTGTAATCAAACTTGTCGCGCGGCACCAGCTTCACTTCAATGCCCGCGCCTTTACGCAATATCCGGCGATTTTCGGACGACGGCTTGAACTTGCCCAGATTCACCCGCACTTGGCGGCATAAATAAAACCGGTCCAGGTAGCGCGAGGACGGCAGAAACCCCGCGTCAAAAACATCTGCCGGCGTTTCCCCCTCCTCCGGCACGGCCCAGACCGCGTAGGGGAACTGGTAATTGTCGTAATCGGAGTTTTGCTCGGAAAAAAGGAGTTTCATGAAATTCTGTTACGCGAATTTCACGAATTAGCACGAATGGGCTCAGGCTCGTTTGCTCCCGCTCCGCTTCGTGCAATCCGTGTTCCATTTTGTTTTGCGCCATTCACCGCCTTGCGCCGCAGCCGCAACCGCCAGTTCGTCAGCACATCGTAGGTCACGGAATTTTTCAGTTTGGCAATGTCGCGCACGGTGATTTCGTCGGCGCCTTGTTTGCCCATCAGCACCGCCTCGTCCCACATTTGCGCCTGGGGAATGTCCGTGATGTCCACCATCAGTGCGTCCATCGCGATGCCGCCGACCAGCGGCGCGCGCCGGCCGTGGATGAGGGCGCAGCCTTCATTGCGCACACGCGGAAAACCGTCACCGTAGCCGATCGGCAGGATGGCAATGCGCCGTTCCGTCTGCGCCGTGTAGCGCATGCCGTAGCCGACGACCTCGCCGGGTTTCAATTTTTGGATCGCCGCGATGCGTGCCTTGACCGACATCACCGGCTCGATGCCGGGAATCTGCCGGCAAACCTGCGAGGGGAAGACGCCATACAGCAAAATCCCCGGCCGCACCATGTCCAGATGCGCGTGCGGCAGGTCGAGAAAGCCGCCGCTGTTGCAGGTGTGGCGCAGTTTCACCGGAATGTTCCGCTGCTCCAGCACGCGCAACACTTCGTTGAACCGGGCGAACTGAAGGTTGGCAAAGGTTTTGTCCGTCTCATCCGACTGCGAGAAATGCGTCATCAAGCCTTCCAGCAGCAGTGATTTCTCGGCGATAATTTGTTCGATGAGCGGCAGCGCCTCGTCCCAGCGCACGCCGTAGCGGCTCATGCCGGTGTGAATCTTGACGTGAACCGGCACGCGCTTGCCAAATTCCATCGCCAGTTTCGCCAGCCGGCGGACGGCGTGCGGCTCATTCACGCAAACCGTCAGGTCATGCGCCACGCACCATTCGAGTTCGGCTTCCTGGCGTTCGCCCAGCAGCAGCAGCGGCGCGGTGATGCCGCCCTCGCGCAGGTGCATCGCCTCTTCCAGCGTGCTCAAACCGAAACCCCACGCGCCCTCTTCAATCGCGACGCGCGCCACATCCAGCGCGCCGTGGCCGTAAGCTTCGTCCTTCACCACGGCCAGCAATTTCACCGTGCGCGGCAGGTCGCCGCGGATGAGCTGCAGATTGCGGCGCAGCTTGCCAAGATCAATCTCGGTCCACGCCGGCCGCAGCGGAAAATTTTCAGAATTCAGATTCATTTAACGGATAAAAGTTTTACCGCGAAACACGCGAAACACACGAAAAAACAGACACGGATTTCACGAATTAACACCGCTGAAACCCGGCCGCGAAAAATCGGCGGAAATCCGTGCAATTCGTGTCAAATCGTTCCCGGCGGCCACAGGCTCCGGCCGACGTCCGTGCGAAAATAGCTGCCCACGACGCGGATTTTACGGATGTTGGCGTAAGCCCTGGCAATCGCCGATTTCAACGTCGGCGCGAGGGCGATCACGTCGGCGATGCGCTGGCCGGTGGCCACCAGTTCCCCGTCAGTGCCGCGCGCCACTTCGTTCCACCACACATCGCAGTCGAATTTGCCGGCCACTTCCAGCGGCAGTTGCGGCCCGCGCACCTGCGTGAACGGATAGCCGTAGCCGGCCAGCGTGAGCGAACAGCCAAAGTTCAGCTTGTCATTGAACGCCAGCTTCAGCTTTTCATTGCGGGCCGTTTTCAAAACAACGTCCGCCGGGTTTTTCAGCATCCGCAGAATCATCGGGCCGGACGTGACGCCGATGCGAATGTTGTATTCGATGACGTGCCAGCGGCCGGGTGGCGGCACCGCCGCCCTCGTAGTGGTTCGGCGACGGGGCGTCGCCGCTACCTTGATCGCGGTCACTTGAATCGGCCCGTGAAAATTCACCTTTCGCAGCCACGGCAGCAACGGATGCAACAACTCACGCGCCAGGCCGTATTTGTCGTTTTCATCGCGCTCCACGAGTCCGCCCAGCGGCGCGCCGGCCACGATGCCCATGTTGCCGGCGAAGGCGTATTTGTATTCCTGGTTTGTGACCAGCGAATGAATCTCGCCGCCGCTCACCAGTGCGATGTGGC
>JAJXXI010000305.1 GCA_021781185.1 bacterium | reverse complement strand
CGGTAATCGTAGTATATCATGTTCCTTGCCCGGAACCCAGCAGCGCTGCGCTGCTCGGTTCCTCGTCACGAGCGCGCATCCGCTACAAGCCGCAAATGCGACGGGCTTCCGTCTGTGGCACGGCGGCTGGTCGTTCGTTCCGGCTGCATTTCGTTATGCGCTCATCTCCGCCTCCACTTCACTTCCCCGCTCGCCGACCGCAGACCGAAGCCGGATTGCTGATGGGAACAACTTTTTATGCGCGGCAATTTGAAGGAAATCTTTCCTGCCACCCAATACCTGTTTTGAATTTCAGGCCGTCGGCGGAACCTAGCCGCGCGAAAGTTTGCCGCGGTAATGCGGGGCCAGTTCCTTGACCTTGCCGCGCAGGTTGCGCGGGAACAATTCGTCGGCTTTAACCCCCAGAATCCGGGCGACGACAAACATTTCCAAATCCGGCACCCGGCGGGACTGGTTTTCCAGCCGCGTCACCGATTCCCGGCTGGTGTCCCAGCCAAAGAGTTGCAGTTTCAGCGCAAGCTGATTCTGCGTCCACCCTTTGTGCGTGCGAATTTTGCGCACCTGCGGGCCGATGACGTTTAAGTGTGAAGATTGATCTTCGATGCCGGCAACGTAGCAGGCGGCCGCCCGCGTTTGTGTCTGCTTTACTGCACATTGAGCCGCGCATTTTTCTTGCCGTGACCGGCCGGTTTTTGGGAATGTCCCCGTTGATGTTTGGTCATTTGAGCATGATTGGACTCAAAAGCCGGGGCGGTTAGAAGTTAAATCATCGGTGAAATCAAACGCCCGGTCCAATCGCAATTTGCAATCGATTTGAAATGAGTTAAAGTCATCTTTACCACCAAAAACGGTCTTGTTGAAAGGCCATTGAAATATGAAGCAGCCCGGCTGAATGAATTGCCCTGTGAATTGTCGCCGGATCAACTGAATCTCCGAAAGATGCCAAAGCTTCGCATAGAACGGTTTTATTACCGGAGCAGTCGAATCCACACGGAAAACCGGATCGTGGCGGGCAATTTTCATGGCGCTTGCCGCGTCTGGCATCGCAACGGCCAGCTTGCCGAGGAACTGCGTTACCGTCACGGCCTGTTGCACGGCCTGTGCCGCCAGTGGGATGAAAATGGTCGCTCGCTCGGCTCGTTCACGATGGTCAACGGCTCCGGCCTCCAGCGGTATTGGTATGACAACCGCCAGATGAAAATGGAGATCAGTTCCCGCAACGGCGAATTTCACGGGCGCTGCCGGGATTGGCTGCGCGACGGCACCTTGATCCGGGAAGATTATTACATCAATTACAAGGATGTCACCCGCGCCGCTTATCTAAAAGCCGCGCGGAAAAATCCCGACTGGCCGCAATATGAAAATCAACCGGCAGGCAAAGTGGCCCGGCACGGCACGGCCTTGGAACGAAAACAACATGAATTGTTCATCCAATCCGCTTTGGACAAACCGCATCACGCCGAAGCAAGGGCTTGGCTGAAAGCGGAACTGCGTCCCGAATCCCGGTCGCTGGCCAAATTTGCCACCACGCGGGCCGCGCTTAAATTTGTTGACCAATTATATTCTGCGGGCGCGGTTGCCGTCATCATTGCCGCGATTTCTGCCGGTCAGCGGAAAAAACTCTTCGCCGACTGGCTGCTCATTCAGTTGCCGCCAGCAAAATCAAAACGGAATTCCTTGCGGAAAATCTGTCAGGCGTTTTGTCGAAAGCGCGGCGGGGCGGCGCTGCCGGAAGCTGACCTGGGCGAAAGCCACCTTTGGCTGATGCTGCACGGTTAATGACGGACACAGGCGCGAATCGCCGTTCGATTGTATGGCTCAACTGCGCTTGTCAAGGTAGTGCCGTCGGTAAGCCCTCCGGCCTCCACCGTTGACAAGCGCAGTCGAGCCTGAAAGGGGACGGCGATTAGGAATTCGCGCCGGGGTTTCTGGCCAGTGGGGGGACTGGTTCATTCAATCATGAGCCGGTCATTGGCCGGGTCAGCCGTGAGGCAGCCGTCCGCGCTCCCGTTCAGCAGCAACGCCACAGCCACCGCGTCGCCCACGAGTTTTTCCGCCGCATCCCGCATGGGGCGCGCGCCCAGCTTGGGATGAAATCCTTTGCGAACCACAAACGCCAGGACGGATTCTGCCACCCGGATGTTGCAGCCGCGCTTGGTCAAGAAACTGATTTCCTTCTCCAAGAACTTCGCCGCGATTTCAAGCTGATGTTCATAGCTCAAACGGTGAAACACCAGTTTCTCGGTGATGCGCGCGAAGATTTCCGGGCGCAATGATTGTTGGGCGCGGGACAGGACGTGCCGTTCCAAAGTGGCCTCCGCTGAATGTTGCAAGCTCATCAATTCGGCGGAGCCGATGTTGGAAGTCATCACAATATAAAAGCCGCTCAAGTCGAGCGTCTCGCCGGTCGCAATCGTCACCCGCGCGGCATCCAGCATTTGCAGGAAGACATCCATGATGCGCGGATGCGCCTTCTCCACCTCGTCGAACAAGAGCGTGCCCGTTTGGGTGCGTTCGTAGGCCGCGCCGAGAAATCCATTTTCGCCCGGACGCGATCCCAGCAGCAGACCGAGCGATTCCTGCGTTTGAAATTCCGACATGTCGTAGCGGATTAGTTTTTCCATGCCGAAAAGCCGGCCGGTGAAAACCTGCGTGAGTTCCGTTTTGCCGACTCCCGTCGGGCCGAGAAATAAAAAGCTGCCGCGTGGCCGGCCCGCCTTGCTCAGTCCCAGTTCACCGCGCTGCAACACCGACACCACGCGCGGAATGATGTGACGCTGCCCGCGAATTTCCATTTGCAATGTGTCGGCAAGCTGGCGCAGGCGTTCCGTTTTTTCAGGTTCAATGATGGTCTTGTTCATGCCTCCAGCCTGCCGGAAACATTTTTTCATTTTGTGTAAAGATTACACAAAACCGGTTTTGGGAGTTGCTAGAACTTTACGCGTGATTGGCGGCGTGTGCCGCCAGCAAAAATAAAAATGAATGCCCGCACCAACAATGATATGAAAAAAATACTCGCTCCGAAACTCCGCTCGCGGCTGCGCCCGCTCCTCACCGTGGCCGCCTTGTTCGTCCTCAACGCCGTCCCCGCTTTCGCCCAAAGCACGACGTTCAGTTCCACCGACCTGAAAACCGGCATCAGTAACAGCATCGCCGTCATCATGATGTTCGGCTTCGTCCTCGGCATCTCGTCCGTCATCTACGGCGGCTTCGCCATCCGGCGCGGCGACGTTGACCAGGGCAAGATGTCCATCATCGGCGGCGCGATCATCGCGGCGGCCCCAGCGGTGGTCTATGCCTTCTACAAAATCTTCGGCCTCGATTCCAACAGCGCGGTCGGCGTCGGCAATTTCTAACCCCGCAACAACCAACACCCGCCCCTGCCGCCATGAGCGCCAAAAGTGAACTTCGCCTGACCGACACCAACGCCGCGTCCGATTCCAAAGGCCGGACCTGGGGTCTGGAAGGCGGACTCTTTTGGTGGCTCATCGGCGGCATCATCGTGTTCTTCGTCCTGCTCGTCGTCCTAAACGTGTCCCTCGCCATGTCTTTCGTCGCCGCCCTCGTGCCGGTGTTGATCTGCCTCGCCTACATCTTCGCGTTGCGGCAGGGCAAACCGCCCGGTTACGACCGCGACTGTTTTGAATACCTGATCAGCGGACGCGGCTTCAGCCCGCAGGCCGGCCAAAACCTGAATCATCCGCTGTTATGAAATCCGACAAATCACAACCCCAGAATCCCAGCCGCGAATTTGGCGGTTGCAT
>JAJXXI010000541.1 GCA_021781185.1 bacterium | reverse complement strand
CGCTCGCGTCAATGCCCGGGGCCGGCGCATCGGGCGGAAAAAAGACCGGCAACAGCCTGGCCACCGCCACCCGCGCATTGGGCACGCGAATGACGACTTTGGTCGCCGAGGTGAATTCGCCTGAGACAAGGATGGCGGAAGCCTGGCTTTGCTCGGCTGCGGTGAAATAAATTTCCTTTTCCGCAAAAGTGAGATCGCCGGGCCGCGCGGTGTCGGCCGGGGCAAAACCGGTCAGTTCAATGGAACCATCTCCGTGGACTTCACCCCGGAGTTGCTCTGCAATGGCGGCGGCAGTGATTTTCATGGCGGGATTAGTCGAAATGTTTTGAACCAGAAACATGCCGTTTCCGGTGGGGTTTTTGGTTGTGGAGATTTCTCCCGCGCCGGGCCGGATTTTAGGAGCGGTGCAGGTTCCGGAGGCTGACCATTTGTTGCGCCTCGACATCCCACACTTTCAACCGCAGGCAGCGGATGATGTCGAGCGGATGCAGCGAGGTGGTCTTGGGTTTCGCGAGTTCGGGGACTTTCTTCAGGGCTTCCGGCAGCCGGTAGAACGGGATGCGGTGATTCAGATGATGGATATGGTGGTAACCGATGTTGGCCGTGAACCAGGCGGTCACCGGGTTGGTCTTCAAAAAGCTGGAAGATTCCAGCGCGGCTTTTTCATAAGCCCAGCCGGCCCGATCATAGAAGGAAACGCCGGGGAAATTGTGCTGCGCATAGAACAGATACGCCCCGATGGCGCTGGCGATAAAATGCGGCAAAATCAGCGTCAACACCAGGGCGGTCCACCCGAAAAACCAGGTGAGCAACACCGCCAGCGCTAGGTGAATCACAGAGGCGACCAGGCAATCGTAATGTTCCTTCGGTTGATTGAAGAACGGGTAGATGCACATGCCCCAGAGAAAGACGAACAAATAACCAAACAGAATGGTCAGCGGATGGCGCATGAACAGATATTGAAACCGGGTCTTTTTGGAGGATTTTAAATATTCGGCCTTGGTCATGACCGGATAGGAACCGATGTGGGTGCTGCGGAGCTTGGAGTTATGCTTGTGGTGATAATTATGCGACGCGCGCCAGATGCTGCTGGGGCTCAACGCCAGAATGCCGAAAATCCTCATGAAACCCTCAGCCACCCGGGACTTGGACAAGATCGCATGGTGCTGCTGGTCGTGATAGATCACAAACAGCCGCAACACCAGCAAGCCGGAGAAAATGCTGCAGATGATCCGGCCCGTCAGGTCAAAATCCGTCCCCGCGAAATGCGGGAATGTTCCGATGACGCTGGCGGCCAGCAGAAATGCCGTGGACAGCACACACCACCAGCTTTTTGCCGTGGAGTCCGCCGCGTAGGGTTTGGTTGCCAATATGAGTTCTTTTCCAGTTCGCATTCGATGATTAATGAATACTACATAGTCTCCTTATTTCGCGCCAATGTCCAACGCTGACTTCAAAACATGGCGGATATTTTCCTCCGTCGAAAACGGCACCGAAGCGGCAAAAACTTCCAACTCGCCTTGCCCCGTGCGTTTTCGCTATGCTCCCCGTCTTGTCGCGTGGAAATTCCCGATGGTTTCCGGGTTTCCCTGCGGCAAAACCGTTTTGGAATTTACATTTTTAAATCGCCGTGATGACCAGCAACCAGATCCGCCAGTCGTTCCTCGACTTCTTCAAGTCGAAGCAGCACACCATCGTGCCGTCTTCGAGCCTCATGCCCGATTCGCCGAACCTGCTGTTCACCAACGCCGGCATGAACCAGTTCGTGCCGATCTTTCTCGGCCAGACGCAATGCCCTTACACGCCCGGTCGCGCGGCGGACACCCAGAAGTGCATCCGCGCCGGCGGCAAGCACAACGACCTCGACGATGTCGGCCTGGACACGTATCACCACACGTTTTTCGAGATGCTCGGCAACTGGTCCTTCGGCGATTACTTCAAGAAGGAAGCCATTGATTGGGCGTGGGAACTCGTCGTCGGCATCTGGAAATTCACCCCGACGCGCCTCTATGCGACGGTTTACAGCCCGGACAAATCCAGGAACGATCCGAGTGAGTTCGACCAGGACGCGTGGAATTTCTGGGCCGAAAAGTTCCGTTCCGTCGGCCTCGACCCCGCTGTTCACATCGTCAACGGCAACAAAAAGGACAACTTCTGGATGATGGGCGAAACCGGCCCGTGCGGTCCATGCTCCGAACTCCACGTGGACCTGACCCCCGCCGGTGACACGCACGGCAGCCTGGTGAACAAGGGCGATGCGCGCTGCATCGAAATCTGGAATCTCGTCTTCATCCAGTTCAACGCCAATCCCGACGGCACCTTCTCGCCGCTGCCATCCCGGCACGTGGACACCGGCATGGGTTTTGAGCGCGTCACCAGCATCATCCAAGGCACCAAAGGCCTGACGGATTTTCATAATGCGAAAATTTCCAACTACGAGACCGACATCTTCCGCCCGATTTTCGACGCGTTGGAAAAGCTGAGCGGGAAGCAATACGGCAGCACACTGCCCGGCGATCCGGTGCTCAAAGTGGCACCTGGTGAACCGGTTAAATCCAGCGGCCAATGCCTCGACGACAACCTTGTTGAAGTCAATTCCGGTTTCCCGGCTGCATCCCAAGACGACGACGAAGTCATCACGACGGCGGAACAAGTCCAGCTCGACATTGCCTTCCGCGTCATCGCCGACCACATCCGCACGCTGAGCTTTGCGATTGCCGACGGCATCCAGCCCGGCAACACCGATCGCAACTACGTTTTGCGCCGCATCCTGCGCCGGGCCGTGCGTTACGGTCGCACGCTCGGTTTCAAGGAACCGTTCTTCTACAAACTCGTGGACGTGCTCGCTGACACGATGGGCGACATCTTCCCCGAAATCCGCGCCAAGAAGAAACACGTCCAGGATGTCATCCGCGTCGAGGAAGAGGCGTTTAACAAGACGTTGGATAAAGGAATTGAATTGTTTGATAATTTTTATTTTCAAACCATCTCGGACATCGTTACGGATCGAGCAGTTGAAAAAAATATTCAGACGGCGTTGGTTTACGGTAAGTATGAACATCTGACGTTGTTGGGAATGCCGAAACTCATTATAGATTTAAAAGGTGAATATCAAAAGGGATTTGAAATGCTTGATGTGCAATTGCCATCTCCATTTTTCACCGGGAATTTTGTTTTCGAGCTTTACGACACCTACGGTTTCCCGCTCGACCTCACCGAGTTGATGGCGCGCGAACGTGGTTTGACCGTGGACAAGGAAGGTTTTGAGAAGTTGATGGAAGAGCAGCGCGCCCGCGCCCGCGCGGCGCAGAAGAAGGAAGTCATTTCGCTCTCGCAAATCGAGACCACCACGCCTACCAAGTTCGTCGGCTATGAGAACCTGTCGGTGGACGCCAAGGTCCTCGAAGTCGTTGCTCTGAAGGACAAGACGGCCGTCATCCTCGACCGCAGCGCGTGTTACGCCGAGATGGGCGGCCAGGTCGGCGATACCGGCGAGTTGACCGGCAACGGCCAGCTTTGGCGCGTTACCAATACGCAGAAGTCCGGCAATACTTTTCTGCACTTTCTCGGTGGCAGCGACGCCTCCGTCGCAGAAGGTGCAGGCGACGCCCCCGTCGCCGGTTTGCAAATCACTTTGACCGTGGACAAATCCCGCCGCGATGCCATCCAGCGCCACCACACGGTGACGCATTTGCTCCATTGGGCGCTGCACGAAGTCGCCAGCAAGGAAGCGTCGCAGAAAGGTTCCTTCGTCGGCCCGGACAAGTTG
>JAJXXI010000068.1 GCA_021781185.1 bacterium | reverse complement strand
CCGGAAGCGACTCGTGCGCGAAGTCGGGATACAAAACCATCTGCTTGGGCGCGGTGATTTTGTTATACGCGGCAAACTGTGTGGATGGCGGACAAACCTCATCCATCAAGGTGATGGCCATCAGCACTTCGCCTTGAATTCGGGAGGCGAGATGCTGGATGTCAATATAGCCCAGCTTCGTGAAAACCTCCTTTTCACGCTCGTGCGTCGGGTCGTGGCGGCGAAAATAGGCCTGCAGTTCCTCGTAGGCATTCGCGGCCAGATCCATCTCCCAAACGCGCTGATAATCTGATAGGAACGGATATACTGGCACGAGACGCTTGATTTCCGGGACGAGCGCCGCACAGGCAATGGTCAGCGCACCGCCCTGAGATTCACCCATCGCCCCCATCCGGCTGGAATCCACCTCGGGGAATTCACCGACAATCTTTGCGAGCTGGGCGGAGTCCAGAAAGATCTGGCGAAACGCCAGCTTCTCCGGCGCGTCATCCAGACCGCGAATGATATGTCCTCGCAGAGTGGTTCCCCGCACGCGGCCCAAGTCTTCACTCAGGCCACCCTGACCGCGACAATCCAGTGCCGCCACGGAAAAACCCTGCGCGACCAGACCGAGCTTGTCATACCAGTCGCCAGCATCGCGGGAGTATCCGTGAAATTTCAACACCGCCGGATGGGGGCGGGAAACGTGCTTTGGCCGCAGATATTTTGCATGAATCCGGCTCCCGCCGACGCCGGTGAAATAGAGGTCGAAACACTCGGCAAATGCGGCGGTAAATTTCGCCGGGCGCAACTCCAGCTGCGGATCCACCAGCCGCATCTCGGTCGTGGCCTGGTCCCAGTAATCGTCAAAATCAGATGGCTTGGGATTGATGCCCTGATATTCGCGCAGTTCATGCAGTGGTTTGTCAATGAGTGGCATGGTGGTGCTTTTCTCGCCGATGATTTTATTCTAAAAGGTTTGCCATTGAACGCCATTTATTCGAGACGGATGGAAACAACGGTCCATGGCTTACTGGTGCTGCAGTATAAATTCCCCTCCCGCATCCGTCATGAAATATTTCTGCCGGATCGCCATGGTCTCTTCACCATGATAATTTGCCTACTTCCGTGAAGCAGTTATCTGCTTGCCGAACGCAAGCGGTTTACAAGTTTTTTCGCGCAAACATGCGAGGCCAGAATTATCTGCGGCAATTCCGGCGGATACATTCGCCTCATCTGGCGAAATTCTTTGGCGACACACCGCGCCTTCTCGCCGCAACACCGGCACGGAAAATCTGGGAAAGCCTTGCTGACGAGACATTCATATAGACTACACGCAATAGTCTTGGCATCAAGTGCGACAGGGCAAGCATTGATGGCCGAGCGGTGGGGCACAATACGCCTGAACATATTCGTATCCCGGCGGTTCGGCGCGTGGTGGAGGCTGGCGAGTCGCCCAGCACCGTGATGTCGGGCTTAGGTTTGTGCCGCACCACGATCTATCCCTCCCTGGTTGCGTGATTTCAAGAAGCATGGCTGGGAGGCGTTGGCCGAATTCATCCCGTAGGGCCCCCCAAACTAACCGAAGGGCAGCAGCAACGGGTTAAACGCTGGATCTTGGGTGAAGACCTGCGGCAGCATGGCTTCGACTTCGGACTCTGGACGCGGCGGATTGTGCAGCAATTGATCTGGGAGAAGTTGCGGGTGGAGTCATGTTTGACGTCGGCGGGCCAAACAGGCGGGAGCCGTGATTGGCTTCCTGGATGAGGCGGGTTTTCAGCATGTGGAATAAGACCCGGTCAAAATCCAAGATAACCGGCCATTGGTCCGATCCTTTTTCGGCGCGAAAACAGTGGCCCATCCCGCTGGCTGTTCAGCATGTGCGTGCAAGCGGTTGAACCACCGATTTCTCCGCCGCCCTTGGCTGGCTTGGACTGGATGCGCCGGCGGATGCCCGCGCGGAACTCGCCGGCACTTCCGGGTATAACCAAAACCATCCCGCCACGATCGAAGTGCGTTGGATGGTTTGCGCCCATGAACAAAACTGGCGGCAGGAGGTCGAGGTTGCCAAGCCGAAATCACTGCCGCCCCCGCTGACACCGCCGGCTGGCTGCACCGTGCCTATGGGCTGCGCCGCGTGAATGGTGGCGGTTTGTCGCAGGTCTGAAAAGCCCTGCTGCCCGCCGCTAAAAAATTTCCCATGGAACCAGTCATCGCCTATAATCTCGCCTGTTACGCCTGTCAGATGCAGCAAACCGACCAGGCGCGCGAATGATTGCAGCACGCCGTCGCCGCCGGGGGAAAACCCGCCATCCAGAAAATGGCCCTGGACGATGACGATTTAAAAACCGCTGTGGCCGGAAATTGAAAAATGGTGATCGGAACCGCCCGCCTGCCGGCGACACGAATGATTCGCAAATCATCGCCCACTCAACCACGGCTGCGGCGAAACGAATTCGCTCCACGCCATCATTCAAATCATGCGCGGGTCCCACCGGTGAACTGAAATTGAAAACCGCAAAAAATATTTTATCCATCAGCCGCCTCCGCATCGAGCGCGGCGGCACCGTGATTTTGAACAACGTGGACTGGCGCGTGCAGCACGGCCAGCATTGGACCATTCTCGGCGCGAACGGCTCCGGCAAAACGTCGCTCCTGAGCGCGCTCACCGGCTACCTGATGCCGACGTCAGGGGAGATTTCCCTGCTCGGCCACGTTTACGGCGAATCCGACTGGCGGGAGTTGCGGAAGAAAATCGGTCTCGTCAGCTCGTCCGTCCGGCAAATGATGGCGGACGAAGAAATGGCGCTGGCGACCGTGGCCAGCGGCAAATATGCCATGATTGATTTCTGGGGCCGCGTGACCCGCGCCGAAAAAAAACAGGCGTTGAAACTGCTCCGGCAGATCGAGTGCGCGTATCTGGCGGAGCGCCCGTGGCAGGTGTTGTCCCAGGGTGAGCGCCAGCGGGTGCTCATCGGCCGGGCGTTGATGGCCCGGCCGCGGGTGCTGATTCTCGACGAACCGTGCGCCGGACTCGACCCGGCCGCGCGCGAACATTTTCTGCAATTCATCCAGCGGCTCGGCCAGCAAAAAAATTCCCCCGCGCTGGTCCTCGTCACGCATCATGTCGAGGAAATCGCGCCCGTGTTTTCCCACGTGCTGCTACTGAAAGACGGTGGCGTGCTGACCGCCGGGATCAAAGCCACCACGTTGACCTCGCGAAACCTGACCCGCGCCTTCGAGACGACGGTGAAATTGGAAACGCACAGAAATCGTTACACGCTGAAGGTGCGCTGAAACCGACATGAAAATAATTCTCAGCTCGCCCATTCCCGGAGAAATTGCTCAATTGAGGGAAATGCTGGAAAGCGCGGGCATCGCGGGGCTCGTGCGCAATGAGCTTTCGTCCGGTCTGTTGCCGGAGATACCCCTTTCTGAAAGCACGCCTGAGTTATGGATCCAGGACGATCAACGGCTCGCCGAGGCGCTGGAAATTAAACACGCCTGGAAAACCGCCGCGCCGATCGAAGGGAACGACTGGGTGTGTTCCACCTGTGGCGAGACTTCGGAACCGCAGTTCACGCCATGCTGGAAATGCGGCGCCAGCAAGCCATGGTGGGTTGATAAACAGCGTTCCAGCCGGCAAAACGTCGCTCCCTCCGGCTTCACGCCAGCTTTCCGTAACGCCTAATTTCGGGCCAGATCAGGGCCACGGCCAGCACCACCACCAGCGTGCCGAAGCCGCCGACCACCGTGGACCAGATCGCCCCCGAGGCCATGGCATGGGCGTAG